>VBKO01000056.1 GCA_005888115.1 Deltaproteobacteria bacterium | reverse complement strand
ACGTAGGGCGCGCGCACGTGTTATGGAGCCCCGCATGGCCGTTGCACGTGCGCTGCTCTCCGTGTCCGACAAATCCGGGATCCTCGAGTTCGCCCGCGGGCTCGCTGCGCTGGGCATAGATCTGCTCTCCACCGGCGGCACGGCGGCGCTGCTCGCCCGCGAGGGCGTGAAAGTGACGCAAGTCCAGGATTTCACGGGCGCTCCGGAGATGCTGGGGGGCCGGGTGAAGACGCTGCACCCCAAGGTGCACGGCGGGATCCTGGCGCGGCGCGACCTGGCTTCCGACCAGGCCGACATGAAAGCGCAGGGCGTCCTCCCCATCGATCTAGTTGTGGTGAACCTGTATCCCTTCCGCGAGGCGGTGGCGAAAGGCCTGCCCTTCGACGAGGTGATCGAGAATATCGACATCGGCGGGCCCTCGATGGTGCGCTCGGCGGCGAAGAACGCCGCCCACGTGGCGGTGGTGGTCGATCCCGCCGATTACGCCACGGTGCTCGCCGAGCTGCAGCAGAAGCGCGAGGTGCACATCAGCACGCGGCGCCGGTTGCAAGCACGCGCCTTCGCGCACACTGCGGCGTACGACGCCGCCATCGCCGGATGGCTGTCGGAGCAGCTCGCCGTGGAGCACAAGGAGGAGGCGAGCGGCTTCGCCGAGTCCCCGCCGGTACCCGAGTACCGCTTGAAGCAAGCCCTGCGGTACGGCGAGAATCCGCACCAGCAGGCCGCCTTCTACGGGTCGGTGCCGCAGCCCTCCGAGCCGACGCTGGCGATGGCGCGGCAGATCCAGGGGAAGGAGCTCTCCTTCAACAACCTCCTCGACGGAGCGGCGGCGCTCGAGGCGGTCAAGGAGCATGCGCACGGGCCCGGCGGACAGGCCGCCGCCGTGGTCGTCAAGCACACCAATCCCTGCGGCGTGGCCCGCGCCGGCACGGTGCTCGATGCGTACCGCGCGGCGCGCGACGCGGATCCGATCAGCGCGTTCGGCGGCATCGTCGCGCTGACGCAGCCCGTGGACGCTGCGACGGGCGCCGCCCTCGCGGAGACTTTCCTCGAGGCCGTCATCGCGCCGTCGTTCGAGCCGGGCGCCCTCGAGGCGCTCAAGCCGAAGAAGGCGCTGAGGCTGCTCGAGCTGCCCTCCCTGGGCGAAGGACGCGAGTCGTGGCGCCCCGAGCCGCGCGAGCTGCGCAGCATTCCCGGCGGCCTCCTGGTGCAGTCGCGCGATCTGCAAGGGGCGGACGCACGCGGCTGGAAAGTGGTCACCCGGCGCGCGCCGACCGACGACGAGATGGAGGCGCTGCAGTTCGCCTGGCTGGTCGTGAAGCACGTGAAGTCGAACGCGATCGTGCTCGCCCACCGCGACGTGACCGTCGGGATCGGAATGGGGCAGACGAACCGGGTCGACTCGGTCCGCATCGCCGCGGAGCGCGCGGGCGCCAAGGCGCAGGGTGCCGCGCTGGGGTCCGACGCCTTCTTTCCCTTTCCCGACGGCGTGGAAGCAGCCGCCGAGGCAGGGGTCGCCTGCATCGCGCAGCCGGGCGGCTCGGTGCGCGACCAGGAGGTCATCGCGGCGGCGGACAAGCACGGCATCGCGATGGTCTTCACCGGTGATAGACATTTCAGGCACTGATGCCGTTCAAAGCCGTGGTGATCGGGTCGGGCGCTCGCGAGCACGCTTTGGTGCGCGCGCTGCTGCGGGGTGCGCGCAGCGGCGGCGAGCCGCGCGAGGTGGTCGCCATCCCCGGCAACGCGGGGATTGGGGAGGAGGCGCGCTGTGTTCCCGCCGCCGGTTCCGCCGAGGCGCTCGCAGCCGCGGCGCTCTGGGAGAAACCGGATCTGGTGGTGGTCGGACCCGAGGTGCCACTCGCCGAAGGCCTCGCCGACCGGTTGGCGCACGAACGCATCCCCTGCTTCGGTCCCACCGCCGCGGCGGCGCGCATCGAGGCGTCCAAGGCGTTCGCGAAGGATGTGATGGCCAGCGCGGGAGTGCCGACCGCGCAGGCCGCCGTCTTCGACGATCCGGAGAAGGCCAAGGCAGATGTCCGCGGCGCCTGCGTGGTGAAGCTGGACGGCCTCGCCGCAGGGAAGGGCGTCGTCGTCTGCGACAACGCCGCCGCGGCGAGACGCGCGATCGACGAGCTGTGGGCGGCCGCCGCCCGGGGTTCGGGGCCAGTGCAGTTGCTCGTCGAGGAGCGGCTGGAAGGACCGGAGCTGTCCGTCATCGCGCTCACCGACGGCTCCGCCGTGCTGCCGCTCGCGGCCGCCCGCGACCACAAGCGGCTCGAGGACGGCGACCGCGGGCCGAACACCGGGGGCATGGGCGCGGTGAGCCCGCCGCGCGACGCGACGCCCGCCCTGATCGACGAGGTGGTGCGCACCATCCTGCAGCCGACCGTGCGCGAGCTGGCGGCGCGGGGCACGCCGTTCCGCGGCGCGCTGTACGCCGGGCTGATGCTCACGGCGCGTGGCCCCCGCGTCCTGGAATTCAACTGCCGGCTGGGCGACCCCGAGGCGCAGGCCATCCTGCCCCGCCTGCGCGGCGATCCCCTGCCGGTGCTGCTCGCCAGTGCGCAGGGCGGGCTCGCCGGGCAGCAGCTCTCCTGGGACCCGCGCACGGCCGTCGCCGTCGTGATCGCGGCCGCGGGCTACCCCGGCACTCCGCGCACGGGCGACGAGGTCGCTGGCCTGCGCGAGGTGCAGCAGTCCGACGATCTGTGGATCCTGCACGCCGGCACCAAGGTGAAGGACGGCAAGGTGATGACCGCCGGCGGGCGTCTCCTCAGCGTGGTGGCCCTTGCAGCTGGAGCCGCGGAGGCGCGTGCGCGCGCCTACCAGGCCGCAGGGCGGATCCGGATCGAAGGCGCGCAGATGCGCCGCGACATCGCCGCCGGGGAGGCCTGAGTGAGCCAGGCGCGGGCGGAGCTGTCCGTCCCGGCGCCGGTGCGCGTGGCGGCTCGCCGGGGTTCGCCCGGAGGCGCGCGGCCGTTCGGGCAGCTCGACCGGCTCATCGCCCGGCAGTTCCTCCAGCTCTTCGTCGGCACGCTGGGCGGCGTGGTGCTGCTCTACCTGACCGTCGATTTCGCCGACGGCGCAGGCAGCTTCTGGGGACGCGCCTGGGGGAAGGCGGCGCTCGAGCTGTACTGGAACAAGGCGGCCGTCGTCGCCTACCAGCTCGCGCCGGCGGCGCTGATCATCGCGGCGGCCCTGCTCGCCACGTTGCTGGCCAGGCGGGGAGAGCTGACCGCGCTATTCGCCCTGGGCGTACGCCCGTGGCGGCTCGCGGCGCCGGTCGCCGCGGTCACTGCCGTGCTCGCCGTCGTCGTGTTCCAGCTGGGCGAGCGCGTAGTGATCGGCGCCGATGCGCGCGCGGAGGAGATCCAGGTCAAGCGCTTCAATCGCTGGGGGGACTGGGCGACCTATCACGCCGGAGCGAGCTGGCTGCGCGGTGAGAACGGGCGCATCTACCATCTGGGTCCGAAGCGCGACGGCGGATGGGAGCCCGCGACCGTGCTGGAGATCGCCGCGCCGTTCCGGCTCGCGCGCCGCATCGACGCCCGCCGGCTCGAGCCCGCCGGTCCGGGCCGCTGGCGGCTTCTCGACGTCGTCGAGACCAGGTACGCGCTCTCGGCCGAGCCGGGCGGGATCGTCGCGGAGGTTCGCGCCGAGGTCCTGGAGGAGCACTTTCCCGAGACGGCGGCCGCGCTCGAGCTGCGCAGCGGTCGCCCGCGCCAGCTCTCCTGGCGCCAGCTGCTGGAGCAGGCCGAGCGGCGGGCGCACCTGGGCCAGCCGGTCCGCGAATGGGAGCTGGCGCTGTGGGAGCGCGCCGCACACCCGGCGACGGTGCTGCCGGCGGCGCTCGCCGGGCTGGGCCTCATCCTCTGGCGCGCGCGACGCCGGCGCAGGCTGCCGCTCGCGGGCGCGGTCGCGCTCGGGATCGGCCTTTCGATGGGGCTGTGGGCGGTGTCGGTCATCGTCCACGCCGCCTCGCTCTCGGGCGGTCTGCCCACCTGGTCGGCCGGGCTTGCTCCACCGCTGTTCGCCTGCGCGGTCGCGGCGTTCACGTTCTGGCGAGCCTGAGCTCACGGCAAGCTGATGAACCGGAACAACCGCGGATCGAGCCACACCCGCGCGGCGGTGATGGCCAGCAGCACGGACATGAGCGCGTAGGGCAGAGCAGTCGCGCGCCGGTCCATCCACTCGCGCAGCCGCGGCCAGCGCTCGCAGGCCTCCTCGCCGCCGGGGACGTGGCACAGCGGATACGCCGGAAACACGTAGCGCGCCGCGTGCCGGGTAAAGAGCGACGCAATGACGACGCAGGCTCCGCCCGCGGTCAGCGCCAACCATTGCGCCGCGGTTCGTTGCTTGCGCGCGGTCCGGCGCAGCCCGAGGAGGAAGAGCTGGACGCCTGGCAGCGCGAACCAGAACAAGTTCACCGCGTAATAGAGAGGGATGGCCAGGTGCCACAAGCCGAGGCCGCGCTCCGCCTCGGCGATCCCTTCGAATTGGCTGGCGAGGTAGGCGCGCAGGAAGGGCGATCCGGTCACGGCGCGGAACCACGACTCGTAGAGCGCCGCCGCTCCGGCGATGGCGCCGCACGCCACCGCCAGCCACCAGAGATCCCGCGGGCGCCGGCTCCGGACCGCCCACCAGGCGAGCGCGGCGGGGAGGACGAGGAGGCCCAGCACTCCTTTCACGGCGCACGCGAGCACGGCGCAGCCGACGAACAGCGGACCTCGCAGCGGGCCCGACGGACTCTCCAGGCTGGCGAAGGCACCCAGGAACGCGGCGCCGAGCGCGGGCTCGTGGTTCGCCCGAAGCAGCTGCTGCACCCCGAGCGGCGAGAGCGTGTACGACGCGACCGCGGCCCACGCAGCCGCGTCGCCGGCGAGACGGCGGCTGAGCCGGAACAGCAGGTACAGCAACGCGAGGACGTGCAGGAAGTTGGCGAGCAGCGCTCCGCGCGACACACCGGCTCGCTCCAGGAGGGCCGGTAGCCAGAGGAAGCAGGCCGGGTGCTCGGAATAGACCCCCTGGCCCCAGTACCCTGGAGGCCACACCGGCGCGACCCACTCGGAGGGCGGGCGGTGGGCGAGCGAGCTCGCCAGCGACTCGTGCAGGATCGAGTCCGGATCGCGCAGTCGGTAGCCGGCGGCGGTCGGAAGCCCATATAGCGACGCGACGCAGGCGCACCACGCCAGCGCCAGGACCAGGCGGGAGGGAGCGCGCGCGGCAAGCACGCCACCCCGACGCCGCCGCTGCGCGTGCGGCCACTCTCGCGTATCCGGGAGCACCGCGCGCAACCTACGCGACTCCGTTGGCTTTGGGCCGACTTTCCGGGTAGAAGCGCCGCGCGGCGTGACGCCAGCGAAAGGACCGCATGAAGGGTGTGATCCTCGCGGGAGGCACCGGTTCCCGCCTGTTCCCGCTGACGAAGGTGACCAACAAGCACCTGCTGCCGGTGGGTCGGGAGCCGATGATCTTCCATCCGGTCCACAAGCTCACCGAGGCGGGCATCGACGAGATCCTGGTCGTCACCGGCGTCGAGCACATGGGCGACGTCGTGACCTTGCTCGGGTCGGGCAAGGATTTCCGCTGCCGTTTCACCTACAAGGTGCAGGACGAGGCGGGCGGCATCGCGCAGGCCCTGGGGCTGGCGGAGTGCTTCGCCGGCCAGGACCCGATGTGCGTGATCCTGGGAGACAACATCTTCGAGGATCCGATCGCGTCGTTCGTGCGGGCCTTCGGCGATCAGGGCGGCGGCGCGCGCCTCGTGCTCAAGCAGGTGCACGATCCGCAGCGCTACGGCGTCGCGGAGGTGGAAGGCTCGCGCGTGGTGCGCATCGTGGAGAAGCCGAAGAAGCCGAGGAGCGATCTGGCGGTGGTGGGCGTCTACTTCTACGATTCCGAGGTGTTCGCCATCATCCGCACCCTGAAGCCCTCTGCGCGCGGCGAGCTGGAGATCACCGACGTGAACAACCAATACCTGCGTGCCGGGAAGCTGCAGTGCGATCGCCTTCTCGGGTGGTGGACCGACGCCGGCACCTTCGATTCCCTGCACGCGGCGAACCAGCTGATCACCGGACGCGCCGCGTCCGCGCTGGATGCGGAGCGGGGATAGGGTGCCGGCCGTCCTGGTCACCGGCGGGGCCGGGTTCATCGGATCCAACCTGGTGCGTTACCTGCGCCGCGAGCGGCCCGGATGGACCGTCGTCAACCTCGACAAGCTCACTTACGCCGGCAATCTGGAGTCGCTCGCGGACCTGCGGAACGACGGCGGGCATCTCTTCGTGCGGGGCGACATCGCCAACGCCGACCTGGTCGAGCACCTCTGCGAGCAGCACGAGGTCGAGGCGATCCTGAACCTCGCCGCGGAGAGCCACGTCGACCGCAGCATCCTCGGGCCCGGCATCTTCGTGGAGACCAACGTGTCCGGGACGCAGGTGCTCCTGGAGGCGGCGCGGCGCGCCGGCGTGAAGCGATTCGTGCAGGTGAGCACCGACGAGGTGTACGGGTCGCTCGGCGCGGAAGGCCGGTTCAGCGAAGCGTCGTCGCTGCGGCCGTCGTCGCCGTACTCGGCCTCGAAGACGGCGGCCGACCTGCTCGCGCTGGCGTATCACCACACCTTCGGGCTCGACGTGATCGTCACGCGGGCCTCGAACAACTACGGTCCCTACCAGTTCCCCGAGAAGCTGATCCCGCTGATGATCGCCAATGCGCTCGACGGCAAGAAGCTGCCGGTCTACGGCGACGGGATGCAGGTGCGGGACTGGATCCACGTCGAGGACCACTGCGCGGCCCTCCTCGCGGCGCTCGAGCGCGGCAAGGCTGGCGAGGTCTACAACGTCGGCTCCGACAACGAGTGGCCGAATCTGCAGATCGTGCAGCAGCTGCTGCGCATCCTGCGCAAACCCGAATCGATGATCGAGCACGTGAAGGACCGCCCCGGCCACGACCGCAGGTACGCCATCGAGGCGCGCAAGGCGCGATCGGAGCTGGGCTGGGCGCCGCGGATCCCCTTCGCCGACGGGCTCCAGCGAACGGTCGACTGGTACGTGGCGAACCGCACCTGGTGGGACCGGGTGCGCAGCGGCGAGTACCGCGTCTATTACGAGAAGAACTACGGGGCGCGCGGATGAGCGTCCTCGTCACTGGCGCGAGCGGCCTGGTGGGAAGCCGCGTGCTCGCGCGCCTCGCGGCGGCGGGCCAGAAGGTGGTCGCCGCCGGGCGCGGGCCGCGACGCGCGGTACCGGCCGGGATCGAGTACGTCGAGGTGGACCTGCTCCGGCCCGAGGGGCTGCGCGCACTGATCGCGGCAAGCGCGCCGCGCGCGGTGATCCACTGCGCGGCGATGACCGACGTGGACGCCTGCGAGGCCGACCCGGTGCAGGCCTGGACCGTGAACGTGCGCGCCACCGAAGCCGCGGCGCTCGGCTGCCGCGATACCGGGGCGCGCCTCGTGGCCCTGTCCACCGACTACGTGTTCGACGGCGAGCGCGGGCCGTACTCCGAAGACGACCCGCCGAACCCGCGCGGCGTCTACGCGCGCACCAAGCGCGCCGGCGAGGAGGCCGCGCTGCTGCTCGCCCCGGACTGCGCGGTGGCCCGGGTAGCCGTCGTGTACAGCGGCCGGCCGGGCGCGAAGCGGACTTTCGCGAGCGCCGCCGCCGATCAGCTCCTCCTCGGCAAGCAGGTGCGCGCCTTCCACGACCAGGTCGTCTCGCCCACGCTGGCCGACAACGCGGCGGAGATGACGATCGGGCTGTGGCGCAGCGGGCAGCGCGGGGTCTGGCACTGCGCGGGAGGGTCGATCGTGTCGCGGGTCGATTTTGCCCGGGCGCTGGCGCGGAAGCTCGGCGCCGACGAGCGGCTGGTGGTGCCCATCCCGATGTCCGCCGTGAAACTGGCCGCGCCCAGACCCGCGCGCTGCGCTCTCGACGTGGGGCGCATCCGGCGCCTGCTCGGGCCGTCGGTGCCGCTGGAGCTGGACGCCGCGCTCGATCGGTTCGTCGCGGAGCGCGCCGCGTGATCGAGGCGGCGCAGGAGACCCGTCCGGACGCGGTCGCCCCGCAAGCGCAGCCGCTTCCGCAGGGGACGCGGCGGCCGCCGCGCATCGTCGAGGTGTGGCGCTTCCGCCAGCTCGTCGCGCTGCTCGTCGTGCGCGAGCTGAAGGTCCGCTACAAGCGCAGCGTCCTGGGGCTCCTGTGGACGATGCTGAACCCGCTCCTCTTGATGGTCGTGTACGCGGTGGTGTTCACCACCATCCTGCCGGCGGCGCAGCCGAACTTCGCCGTCTTCCTGCTGGCCGGGCTGCTGCCCTGGCTCTACTTCTCGACGGCGTTGATGCAGGGGCTGATGAGCGTGCTCGTGAACCAGGAGCTGGTCCGCAAGATCCGGCTCCCGCACGCGGTCTTCCCACTCTCGGTTGTCGGCTCGAACCTGGTGAACTTCACGCTTTCCCTGGTGCCGCTCTTCGCCATGATGGCGGCGCTGCGGCAACCGTTCACGCCGGCTCTGCTCTTCCTGCCGGCCGCGGCCGTCATCCTGACGCTGTTCTGCGCCGGCGTGACGCTGCTGTTCGCCACCGCCACCGTCTTCTTCCGCGACGTCCGCCACCTCACCGAGGTGCTGCTGCAGATGCTTCTCTACCTCTCGCCCGTGCTCTACGACCTGAAGCAGCTCGGCGCGCACCAGTCGTGGTGGTTCCAGCTCTTCCGGCTCGAGCTGCGCGTCAATCCGCTCAGCTACCTCATCCCGCTGGTGCGCGATCCCGTCTACTACGGCCGGCTGCCGTCGGTCCCCACGGTGGCGGTGGCGCTGTTGTGGGCGTCGGGCGCGCTGCTGGTCGGCTTCGCCGTGTTCACCCGGCTCGAGCCGCGTCACATCCATCATCTGTGAACGCATGCGCGACGGGCAGATCATCCTCCAGGACGTCGGCGTCGGTTATCGCATCTACCGCGAGAAGGTCTCCACGCTGAAGGAGGCGGTGGCGAACCGCTTCCGCCACCTGCGTACGGCGGAGAAATTCTGGGCGCTGCGCCACGTCTCGCTGCAGATCCCGCCGGGCGACGCCATCGCGCTGGTCGGTCACAACGGGTCCGGGAAGAGCACGCTCCTCAAGACCATCGCGGGCGTGCTGGAGCCGAGCGAAGGCGCGGCCGTCACCCAGGGCCGGATCAGCCCGATGATCGAGCTGGGCGCCGGCTTCGATCCCGAGCTGTCCGGGCGCGACAACGTCTACCTGAACGGCGCGCTGCTCGGCTTCTCGCACAAGCAGATGGCGGCGAAGTTCCAGCGCATCGTCGACTTCAGCGAGCTGGGCGACTTCATCGATCTGCCGGTGAAGAACTACTCCTCGGGCATGTATGCGCGCCTGGGATTCGCCATCGCGCAGGACGTCGAGCCGGACATCCTCATCGTCGACGAGGTGCTGGCGGTCGGCGACGAGCGCTTCCAGGAGAAGTGCAAGCGCCGCATCCAGGACTTCCGCGCCGCCGGGATCACGTTCGTGTTCGTCTCCCACTCGCTGAGCGTCGCTCGCGAGCTGTGCCCGCGCGCGGCGGTGCTCCACCACGGACGGCTGGCCTTCGACGGGCCGACCGACGCCGCCTGGGAACGCTACCGCGAGCTGGAGCGCGGCCCCGCGCCAGGGCCCGTCTTCCAGGCGTAGAATCGATCGCGTGGCGACTCCGGCGGCGGCCATCTCGCGGCGGACGGGGACGGCGGCGCTGATCGAGGCGCTCCGGCCGCGTCAGTGGACCAAGAACGTGTTCGTCTTCGCGGGCCTCGTGTTCGGCGGACGGCTCTTCGACCGCGCCTCCATCCTGCGCGAGCTGGGCGCGTTCGCGATCTTCTGCGTCGCCGCGAGCGCCGTGTACCTGGCGAACGACGCCGCCGATCGCGAGCACGATGCCCGGCACCCGCTGAAGAGGGCGCGGCCGGTCGCTTCGGGGCGGCTGCCAGTCCCGTTCGTGCTGGCCGTCTCGGCTGCGCTGACCGCCGCCGCCCTGGCGGCGAGCGCGGCGCTCTCGCGGGGCCTGCTGTGGATCGTGGTCGGGTACCTGGCGATGAGCTTCGCCTACAGCGCTGGGCTCAAGCGCGTGTTCCTGGTCGACGTGATGATCGTCGCTTTCGGCTTCGTGCTGCGGGCGGCGGCGGGTGCCGCGGTGCTCGGGGTCGAGATCTCGCCGTGGCTTCTGTGCTGCTCGTTCCTGCTCGCGTTGTTCCTCGCCCTGGGCAAGCGGCGCGCCGAGCTCGCCTTGTTGGGAGACGATGCGGCGACCCACCGCGCGACGCTCGAGCAGTACACGGTGCCGCTGGTGGACCGCTGGGTCACTGCGCTCTCCGGCGCGACCATCGTCAGCTATGCGCTGTACACGCAGTCGCCGCGGACAGTGGAGCACTTCGGGACCACCAACCTGCTGTATACGGTGCCCTTCGTCGTCTACGCGCTCTTCCGATACCAGCAGCTGGTCACGCGCGACGGATCGGGCGGCGACCCTGGGCTGGTGCTCGCGCACAGCCCCGGCATCCTGGTCGCGCTGCTGGGCTGGGCCGCGACCGCGGCGATCGTCATCTACCGGTAGGGCGGATCGTCCTGTGCTAGATCGTCGCCCGCCTTGCTCTCCGTCGGAATCAACGCCGCTCCCCTCGCGACGCTGCGCACGGGCGTGGCCCGGTACATTGCGGGCCTCCTCTCCGGGCTGGAGCAGGTGGACGAACCGGATCTGCGCTGGCGCGCGCTGTTCGCCCCCGCCGCATCGGTGCGTCAGCGCCATCGCCTCGCCACGCAGTTGATCCGCGCCGCCCGCTCGGTGGCGAGGAGGCTGCCGGCGTCGTACCTCCTCGCGCAAACCCTCCGCGCCGCCGCTCTCGCGCGCGAGCGGCATCGAGGCCTTTCGCTCTATCACGAGACGAACAACGTCGCGCCGCCGTTCGGCGGGCCGGTGGTGCTCACCATCCACGACCTCTCCACCGTCCTCCATGCCGACTTGCAGGACCGCGTCCGCGTGCGCCACTTCGCGCCCGCCATCCCGCGCCAGGCCCGCGGCGCGGCGCGCGTGGTCACGCCCAGCGAGGCCATTGCCCGCGAGGTGGTCGAGGTGCTCGGGGTGCCGCGCGAGCGCGTCCGCGCCATTCCTCACGGGGTCGACCCGGCATTCCGCCCGGACGGGCCGCGGGCACGCCCGGTGCCTGGGCGCTACCTGCTCTACCTGGGCGCGCTGGGCCCGCGCAAAGGGCTGGAGTCGCTCGTCGAGGCGTTCGCCGCGCTTCCCGAGCCGATCCGCCGCGCGCACGATCTGGTGCTCGCCGGACCGCACGACGGCATCGATCCCGCCCGGCTCCGCGGCGCAACGCTGCTCGGGTATGTCCCGGACGCGGACCTCCCCGCGCTCCTGCGGGGCGCGGCGGCATTCTGCTACCCCTCGCGATACGAAGGATTCGGGCTTCCAGTCCTCGAAGCGCTCGCCTGCGGCGTTCCCACCGTGGCGAGCGACGACCCCGCCCTGGTCGAGGTCGCTGCCGGGCGGGCGCTTCATGCCGCTCGCGGCGATGTGCCGGCGCTCGCCGCCGCGCTCCAGCGCGCGCTCGACGATCAGCCGCTGCGCGCCGAGCTGTCGCGGCAGGGTCCCGAGCGCGCCTCGCAGTTCAGCTGGGCGCGCAGCGCGCGAGCACATCTCGAGGTCTATCGCGAGGCGGCCGGGTGACTCGCGTCGCGCTGGTGCACGACTGGCTCACCGGCCTGCGCGGCGGGGAGCGCGTGCTGCAAGGGATCTGCGAGCTGTACCCCGAGGCGGACCTCTTCACCCTGGTGCACGTCCCGGGCAGCTGCGGGCCGGTGATCGAGTCCCGCCGGATCACGACCAGCTTCCTGCAGCGTCTCCCTTTCGCGCAGAGCCGCTATCGCCACTACCTGCCATTGTTCCCGCTCGCCATCGAGAGTCTCGACCTGCGCGGCTACGAGCTGGTGATCTCGACCAGTCACGCCGTGGCCAAAGGCTGCCGGCCCGCGCCGGGAGCGCGGCACGTGGCCTACGTGCACACGCCGATGCGGTACGTCTGGGACCAGTTCGACGCGTATTTCGGGCCGGGTCGCGCGGGGCCGCTCACTCGCGCCGCCGCCCACCTCTTCGCGCCTTGGCTGCGCCGCTGGGATGTCCGCTCCACCGCCCGCGCGCACGGCCTGATCGCGAACAGCCGCTTCGTCTCCGACCGCATGCAGCGCGTCTGGGGCCGCGCCGCGGACGCGGTGGTCTATCCCCCGGTGGAGACCTCGCTCTTTCGCCCCGCCATCGATCTCCCCGCGGCGGAGCGGGGACCGGCGGGCTATGCGCTGATCGTCTCCGCGCTCGTTCCGTACAAGCGCATCGAGCTCGCCGTGCAGGCGTTCACCAGGCTCGGCCGCAAGCTGGTCGTTGCTGGCGACGGGCCGGAGCTTTCGCGGCTCATGGCCCAGGCCGGCCCCACCGTCCGCTTTCTCGGGGGCGTCCCGCACGAGGAGCTTGCGCGCCTCTATGCGGGCGCGTCGTTCTTCGTGCTGCCGGGAGAGGAGGACTTCGGCATCGCGCCGCTCGAGTCCCAGTCCGCCGGACGCCCCGTGCTCGCGCTCGGCCGCGGCGGCGCACTGGAAACGGTGGTTCCTGGCCGGACGGGCCTCTTCTTCGAGGAGCCCACCGTCGAGTCGCTCCTCGCCGGTGTCGCCGCGATGGATCGCTTCGCTGAGGACGCCGATCCACATTTGATCCACTCCCACGCGGAGCGATTCGCAGCGCCGCGTTTCGGCCAGGAGCTGCGCGAGGCGCTGCGGCGCTTCTCTTGACACGTTCTTTCGGGTGCGCACGTTGCGCCGTCATGTCCACGGTCCAGAAGAAGATCCGCGTGCAGCTCGTCGACGATCCGGTCGGACGCGTCGCCGGGGCGAGCCCGGCGCCCGAGCCGGCGGCGAGCGACGTCGAGCTGCTCGACGCGTACTCGAAGGCGGTCGTCCACGTCGTGGAGCGGGTCGGCCCCGCGGTGGTGGGGGTCACGGTGCGCGCCCGGCGCGGGCGGGCAGGCGGCGGCTCGGGCGTCCTGTTCACGCCGGACGGCTACATGCTGACCAACGCGCACGTGGTGGCCGGCGCCCGCGAGATGCGCGTCACCCTCACCGACGGGTCGGAGCACACCGCCACGCTGGTGGGCACCGATCCCGCGACCGACCTGGCCGTCATCCGCATCGAGGGCACGCACCTGCCGCACGCCGAGCTGGGCAGCTCCGCTTCGCTCCGCGTCGGTCAGCTGGTGGTCGCGATCGGAAATCCGCTCGGGTTCAGCAACACGGTCTCGGCGGGCGTGATCAGCGCGCTGGCGCGGAGCATGCGTGCCCAGGACGGGCGGCTGATCGACCCCATCCTGCAGACCGACGTTGCGCTCAACCCCGGCAACTCCGGCGGCCCCCTGGTGGACAGCCGCGCGCGAGTGGTCGGGATCAACACCATGATCATCCTCGGCGCGCAGGGGCTCTCCTTCGCGGTCCCAGTCGACACGGCGCGCTGGGTGATCGGACAGTTGATGACCGTCGGCCGCGTGAGGAGGGGCTACCTCGGACTGGCCGGCCAGGTCCGGCCTCTGCCGAAGCGGCTGGCCCGGCGGCTGCAGCTCGCGGTCGATACCGGCGTCCAGGTGATGCAGGTCGAGTCGGGCACGCCGGCTGCGCGAGGCGGGTTGCTCCCCGGGGACGTGATCGTCGCCATCGACGGCAAGCCAGTCCGCAACGTCGACGAGGTGCACCGCTTGCTCGACGCGGGGTCCATCGGCCGCAAGTTGCCGGTGCGCGCCGTGCGCGGGAACGAGGTGGTGGATCTGGAAGTGACGCCCGCGGAGGGGTAGGGTCGTCGGGCGGTCAATGCCAGGGGGCCACCATGGCGCACCGTACCGCTACCTGGAGCATGAAGGTCTTCGGCGTCTATCTCTTCGTGCTCGGCGCGCTGCTCACCGTGGCGCCGAACGCGGTGCTGCTGCCGTTCGGCATCGCGCCGACCAACGATCCCTGGATCCGCGTCCTCGGCGTGCTCGTGTTGGGCATCGCTTTCTACTACTGGCGCGCGGCGCTCACCGAGAATCTCGAGTTCTACCGGTGGACGCTCTACGCCCGGACGTTCGTGTTCGTCTCCTTCTGCGTGCTTGCGGCCCTCCGGCTGGCCCCGCCGCAGCTCGTTTTGTTCGGGCTGGTGGATCTCGGCGGAACGATCTGGACCTTCATCGGTTTGCGCGAGCGCCCCGCTCCAGGACCCGCCTGACGTTCCATCGATACGGCGAGGGTGGCCGGTAGCTTGCGCGGCCGGTCCTTTCCCGGTACTTCCGCGCGCGATGTTCAAGCGGCACCATCAGGTTTTCACCGCCTTCCGGGTCCTCCTGGACGTGGCGATGGTCGCCGCCGCGTTCGCCGGCGCCTACGCCATCCGATTCGGGTCGCCACGAACGTTTCCGTACCCGGAGCTGCCCCCGACGCGCGAGACGCTCACGGTGGGCGCCCTCGCGCTGGTGCTCTGGCCGCTGGTGCTGCGCAGCGTGGGTCTCTATCGTCCGCAGCGGCACAAATCGGCGCTCGACGAGGTGTTCGGGGTCTTCAAGGCCACCGTCCTCGCCGGCCTGCTCCTGGTCGCGATCACCTACTTCGCCCGCGAGGACCGCTACTCGCGCGGCGCGCTGCTCATCTTCACCGCGCTGGCGTTCGTGGGCGTCGGCGCGATGCGCTTCCTCTTCAAGGAAGTGCTGCAGGCGCTGCGCCGCCGCGGGTACAACCTGCGCTACGTTCTGGTGCTCGGCGCCGGCAGGCTCGCGCGCCAGACGCTGGAGCAGATCGAGGCGCACCGGGAGCTGGGCTTCCGTCCGGTGGGATGCCTGTCTTTGACGCGCGCGCGCGTGGGCCACAAGGTGGACGGGACAGAAGTCATCGGCACCCTCCGCGATCTGCGGGAAGTGCTCACGCGGCAACAAGTGGATCAGGTGCTGGTCGCGCTGCCGTCGCGCTCCTTCCACCGGCTTCCGCGCATCATGGAGATCTGCGCGGACACGACCGTGGACGTGAAGCTGGTGCCCGACGTCTACCAGTACGCGACGCTCTTCGGCGGCCTGGAGGAGTTCGGCGGCCTGCCCATCGTGAACCTCCAATCGGTGGGCGTGCTCGGCATCAACGCGCTCGCCAAGCGGGCGTTCGACGTGATCCTCTCGGCGTTGTTCCTGGCGCTGCTCGCGCCGCTCATGCTGCTCGTCGCCGCGCTGGTGAAGATCGGTTCGCCCGGCCCGGTCTTGTACCGGCAGGAGCGCGTCGGCCTCGACGGCAAGCCGTTCCGGATGCTCAAGTTCCGCACCATGCAGGACGGCGCGGAACAGGACGGTCCGCGCTTCGCCGAGCCCCGGGACCCCCGCGTGACGTCGCTCGGTTCGCTGCTGCGCCGCACCAGCATCGACGAGCTGCCGCAGCTCCTCAACGTCCTCGCCGGTGACATGAGCCTGGTCGGGCCCCGGCCCGAGCGTCCGGTGTTCATCGACAAGTTCCGCCGCCACATCCCGCGCTACCAGCTCCGGCACATGGTCAAGGCGGGAATGACGGGATGGGCGCAGATCCATGGGCTGCGCGGGCAAACCAGCATCGAGAAGCGCGTCGAGTACGACCTCTACTACATCGAGCACTGGTCATTGCTGCTCGACCTGCGCATCCTGGCCCGGACGCTCGCGGGCGGCTTCCTTTCCCGGAATGCCTACTGATGGTGAAGGCGGGCGTCACGCGGATGCTCGAGTCGGGCCTCCTGCGGGGACTGCGCGTCGGCGCCATCCTCAACCCGACCAGCGTCGACCCGGAGCTGCGCCACCTCGCCGACCTCCTGCACCAGGCGCCGGGGGTGACGCTCGCGGCCCTCTTCGGTCCGGAGCACGGCGTGCGCGGGGACGTGCAGTACCTGGAAGAGATCGGCGCCTCGGTGGATCCGCGCACGGGGGTGCCGGAGCATTCGCTGTACGGGAAGGACTTCGCCTCGCTCACGCCTCGGGACGAGCACCTGCGCGGCCTCGACGCGCTCGTCTTCGACGTGCAGGACGTCGGCAGCCGCTACTACACGTACCTCGCCACCATGGGCCTCGCCATGCGGGCCGCGGCCAGGCACAAGCTGCGCTTCGTCGTGCTCGATCGCCCGAATCCGATCGGCGGCGCGGCGGTCGAGGGCGGGGTGGTGCACCGTGGGTTCGAGTCTTTCGTCGGCCTGTGGCCCGTCGCCGCCCGGCACGGGCTCACCGCGGGCGAATGCGCCCGCCTGCTCAACGCGCCGGCGGAGCAGGGCGGCTCCGGCATCGGATGCGACCTTCAGGTAATCGCGATGGAAGGATGGCGCCGTGAGATGCTCCACGGCGAGACGGGTCTTCCGTGGGTGATGCCCTCGCCCAACATGCCCACCGTCGATACGGCGCTCGTGTATCCCGGCATGTGCCTGCTCGAGGGCACCAACCTGTCCGAAGGGCGAGGGACCACCCGGCCGTTCGAGCTCTGGGGCGCCCCGTGGCTGGACGGAGCGCGGCTGGCCGGGGCGCTCACGGCGGAGAACCTGCCGGGCGTGCGGTTTCGCCCCTGCGCGTTCACCCCGACCTGGGACAAGCACCGCGGAGCCCGCTGCCAGGGCGTGCAGGTCCACGTCACCGACGCCCGGGCGCTGCAGCCGGTCCGCCTCGGCGCCGCATGCATCGTGCACGCGCGCGCACAGGATCCGGCCCGCTTCCGCTGGCGGACCGAGAAGTACGAGTTCGTCGAGCACCTTCCGGCGATCGACCTGCTCACCGGGAGCGCGGCCTTCCGCACCGGTGTCGAGGCGGGAAGGTCCACGGCCGAGCTGTGCGCGGCGTGGGACCTGGAGCGCGACGAGTTCGTGAAGCGCCGCGCGCCCTTCCTCCTCTACTGAGTCGAGGTAGTCTGGAGCCATGGAGATCGCACTGTTCGGCGGCAGCTTCGATCCGCCGCACGTCGGCCACCTGCTCGCGGCGGCGTACGTGCTGGCCACGGAGCCGGTCGACGAGCTGTGGTTCGTGCCGGTCTTCGGGCATCCGCTGGGAAAGCCGCTGCAAGCGCCTTTCGAGCACCGCGCGCAGCTCACCGAGCTGGCCATCGCCGACCTCGGGCTCCCGCGCGCGCGGGTCTCGCGAGTCGAGGAAGAGCTCGGCGGAAAAGGGCGTACCGCGGACCTCCTCGAGCACCTGCACCGGAAGCATCCGGACCGGAAGTGGGCGCTGCTGCTGGGCTCGGACCTCGCCGCGGAGAGACCGCAGTGGAAGCGGTTCGATCGGATCGAGCAGCTGGCGCGCATCATTCCCCTGGAGCGCGCCGGGTTCGCGGTGCCCGGAGGAGCCGGGCCGGTCGCGCCGGAAGTCTCCTCGACGCAGGTGCGCCAGCTGCTCGCCTCGGGAGGCGACGCATCCCACCTCCTTCCCCGTTCGGTGCTGCGCGCCATCCAGACGGCGGGGACCTACCGCATGACCGCGCCCGCATGAACGGGTATGGTCGCGGAGTGCGAGCGATCCTGGCCGTCCTCCTCCTCGGCAGCGCAGCTCCTGCTTTCGCCGAAACGGCGCCCCGGGAGAAGCCCGCGGTCGTCGAAGAGCAGGGCGTTGCCATCGAGGTGCCGGATCCCACGCCGACGGGGCTGCTCATCGCCTGGAAGCCGGCGCTGCTCTCGGTGCGCGTCGACTCGGGGAGCGGGTCGAGGTTCGGGTCCGACTCGCTGCAGCCGCTGCGCGGCCTGGCGCGCTATACGACGCGGCTCGGCCAGGACAAGCCGTACTTCGCTCGCTTCGAGCTGGAAGGCGGCCGGTTCGAGACCCAGAACCAGGGCCTCGGATCCACCGGCCTCGACTGGACCGTCCGCCTTCTGGTGGGCGCCGCCACGCGCATCACCTCCGGCGTCATCCTCATCGCCAGCGCGGGCCTCCTCACCCGCTACGAGGTGGGCCGCTCCCAAGGAGGCGCGCCCACCATCGGCATCTTCGGCCTGGACTCGAACATCGAGCTCGAGATGCGCCTCTTCCCGAGCATCACCTTGTCCGGGTACCTGGAGGGGGCGATCACGCCATACCCGTACCTGGCGCAGAACAACCTGGGTGACCTCTCCGACGCCGACGAGGTGCGCGTCCGGTTGCAGCTCTCCATCGACGTGAGCCGCTCGGCCACCATGGAGTTCGGCTACGACCTGACCCGCTGGCACGCGAGCTTCACCAACTCGACCATCCTGGGCACCGTCGATCGCGCCCTGCTGGTCGAGACCCGCGAG
Source organism: Deltaproteobacteria bacterium (assembly GCA_005888115.1). GTDB lineage: Bacteria > Myxococcota > Myxococcia > Myxococcales > 40CM-4-68-19 > VBKO01. The sequence continues at coordinate 2,157 of VBKO01000056.1, read as the reverse complement.
CACGCCGCAACCTTCGGCGTGCGGTACAAGATGTGATCCTGGTTGTGCGCCGTTCCAGGGGGCCTTGGGCGTTGCGCAGCATGGTGTCGCGGCGTTACCGTCTGTCCGATGGCCTTCCCGAGCGACCGTCCCCGCCGGCTGCGCCGCACCGCGGCGCTCCGTTCCATGGTGCGCGAAACGCGCATCCAGCCGTCCGATCTGATCCTTCCGCTGTTCGCGGTGAGCGGCCGCGGTGTGCGCAAGCCGATCGGCTCCATGCCCGGCGTGGCGCAGCTTTCCGTCGACCTGATCGTCGAGGAGACGAAAACGGCGAGAGCGGCGGGCGTCCGGAGCGTGATCCTGTTCGGCATCCCCGACCACAAGGACGCACAGGGGACGGGCGCGTGGGATCCCAACGGGCCGGTGTGCACCGCGTTCAGGGCCATCAAGGACGCGGCCCCCGACGTGGTGGCCATCGCCGACGTGTGCCTGTGCGAGTACACCGACCACGGACACTGCGGTCCGCTGGCGCGGGACGCGCGCGGGCAGGTCGCGGTGGCCAACGACCAGACGCTGCCGCTCCTGGCGCGGGCCGCGGTCGCCTACGCCCAGTCGGGCGCCGACGTCGTCGCTCCGAGCGACATGATGGACGGACGCGTGGCCGCCATCCGCAAGGGCCTCGACGAGCACGGCCTCACGGAGACCGCGATCCTGAGCTACGCCGTGAAGTACGCAAGCGCGTTCTACGGGCCGTTCCGCGAAGCCGCGGAGAGCGCGCCCAAGGAAGGCGACCGGCGCGGCTACCAGATGGACCCCGCCAACGTGCGCGAGGCCCGCCGCGAGGCGCTGCTCGACTTCCAGGAAGGCGCGGACATGCTGATGGTCAAGCCCGCGCTGCCCTACCTCGACGTGATCGCGGAGGTGAGGCGGGTGAGCGACCTTCCGCTCGCGGCGTACAACGTGAGCGGCGAGTACGCGATGCTCAAGGCCGCCGCGCAGAACGGATGGATCGACGAGCGCCGCGCGTTGCTGGAAGTCTTGACCGGCATCAAGCGCGCGGGGGCGGACCTGATCCTCACCTACAGCGCGGTCGACGCGGCGCGGTCGCTGTCGGATCTCGCTTGATCGTCCCGCCCCGAGAGCCCAGAGTGCTGCGCTGGAAGATCGTCGAAACCAGCTCGGTTACCGACGACAGCCTCGAGGCCATCGTGAACGAGTGGACGGCCCAGGGGTGGACCTTCGAAGGGATGCAGTTCGCGATGCGAGAGTCGTCGAAGCGGCCAGCCATGGCGTTCGTGCTGTTCACGCGCGGCGAGGCCGGACGCGGGGGAGACGGTGGAGAAAGCTGAGCCTCCGAGTTACCCGCCCGCCGACCTGCGGCGCCGCGCCGTGGCGCGAGCGCTGGACCTGTGCGTGGGCCTGGCCCCGCTGCTGCTCATGCGCGAGCACGCCCGGGCCGGGGAGCTGCTTTCGCTGGCGCTGATCCTCTGCGCGGATGCGCTCTTCGGAACCGGGCGGTCGCTCGGCAAGCGCGCCGCGGGGCTCCGGGTGGTGCAACTTGCGACCCGACGCCCCGCCGGCATCGCCGCCTGCCTGCGGCGCAACGCCGTGTTCGCCGTCGCGGTCTTGCCGGCAGTGCTGGGCGTTGCGCACCCCGTGGCCGTCACCGTGGCCGTCCTCGCGGTGCTGCTCGCCGTCGAGACGGGAGTGGCGCTCCAGCCGCTGACCCGCGACCTCGGCGCGCGCCGCATCGGCGATCTGATCGCCGGCACGCAAGTGATCGACGCTTCGCTCGCGCTCGGGCTCAAGGAGCCGGTGGCGCAGAACGCGGCGCGCGCCGCCGCGGGGCTCGCCGCCTCGCGCGCCGCGCACGTCAAGCTCGAGGAGGAGCCGCCTGTGGCCCGGGCCGGGCTCCCCGCGAACGCAGGGCCATCCGAGGAAGCATGCGCATCGCCTTGACGCACAACCTGCGCCTCACCGATTCCGAGGAAGAAGCCGAGTTCGACTCGCGGGAGACCATCGCCGCGCTGACCGGCGCGATGGAGCGGCTCGGACACCGGGTGGAGCGCGTCGAGGTGAGCGGCCCCGCCAGCCGCACCGCCGCCCGGCTGGAGGCGTTCGCGCCCGACCTCATCTTCAACACGGCCGAGGGCCGCCGCGGCCGCTTCCGCGAGGCGT
>VBKO01000351.1 GCA_005888115.1 Deltaproteobacteria bacterium | reverse complement strand
TTTCCGATGCCTCTCCCCGCGGGCTTCCTCGAAACGGCGCGCGCCTTGATCCGCGCCGACACCTCACCGGGCCGGGGAACGCGGGCGGCCGCCAGCCTGCTGGGCCCGCTCTACCAGGCGGCCGGCCTCGCGGCCCGGCCGCAGGAGGACGAGCCGGGGGAGGTCAACCTGCTCGCCGGCCCGGGGGGTTCGGGAAGCGATGCGGCCGACCCGTCGCGCGTTGCCGCGGCTGGCGGCGTGCTCCTGGTCACCCATCTCGACACCGTCCCCGCGGGGCCCGCCGAGCGCTGGACGGAAACGGGCGGCGACCCGTGGGCGCTGACCGCCAGGGACGGAACCCTGTTCGGCCTCGGCTGCGCCGACGTGAAGCTCGACGCCCTCTGCAAGATCGAGGCGGCCCGGCGGCTTCGAGGCAAGAAGCTGGCGCGCCCGTTCTGGCTGCTCGGCACGTGCGGCGAGGAGATCGGGCTGCGCGGCGCGCGCAGATTCGCGGGGAGCACGGCTTTCCAGGAGCTCCGCCCCCGCTTCGTGCTCTGCGGAGAGCCGAGCGAGCTGCAGCTGATCACCGCGCACAAAGGGTACGCGGTGGTCCGCTGCAGCGTCACCGACTCGAAGGCGCGCGTCGTGTCCAGCGCCGGGCCGGGCGTGGAGCGCCTCGCCTTCGCGGGAAAGGCGGCGCACAGCTCGACGCCGCACCTGGGCAAGAACGCCATCCGCCGCGCGTTGACCTGGGCGCGCTCCTCCGGCACGCCGCTCCTCTCCGCGGCGGGAGGCACCTCGGCGAACGTCGTCCCGGCAAGTTGCGTTCTCGAGGTCCCGGCGCCGCGCGATTCGGGTGAGCCGGCGCCCGACGAGGTCCGGTTCCTTCCCGCTGCGGCTCCGCGCCCGAACCTGTGGCGGGCGGTGATGACCGCCGGCGCCCTGGAGGACCTCTGGGTCGGGCTCCTGCGCGACCTCGCGCCCCGCGAGGACGCGCGCTTCGACCCGCCGGGTGGGGTCGGCGGGCTGAACGTCCTCGAGTCCGAAGGAGAGGTCGCGCCCGGCGCCGTCTACGGACGCGCGGCGGCGCACGCGACCCTCGACGCTCGCCTGCTGCCCGAGCACGACCCCGACGCGCTGCTGCGCGCATTCGAGGACAAGGCGCAGGAGTGGGTGCGCGGCCTGGGCGGCGACGAGCTGTCGCTGCGCGTGGAAGTGACACGGAACGCGGGCGGGATGTCGCTGGATGACGGCGCGGAGTTGGTCGCTTCGATCGGGCGCGCGCTGTCGCGCTCGGGGCTCGACCCCAGGCCGCGCGCGAAGCCGACCAGCACGGAGGCCGGCGTGTTCGCGCGCGCGGGATGCCAGGCGGTAGTGATCGGACCGGGGCGCTCCACCGGGAATGCGCATACGCCAAACGAGAGAATCGAGATCGCGCAACTGGAGAAGGCAATCGAGGTATACGAGCAGATCCTGCTCGAGCTGTGCTCGTAGGCGCGAGGCCGTCCCCGGAGAATTCGAACTGCATGTACGTGATCCGCGACGTCCAGAGGAGCGACCTCGCAGCCCTGCAGAAGCTCGCCCGCGAGCTCAACACCGTGAACCTGCCCGACGACGAGCGCGAGCTCTTGCGCATCATCGACTGGTCGGCGCGATCGTTCGACGCGCGCGTCAAGAACCCCTTCCAGCGCGAGTACGTCTTCGTGCTCGAGGAACTCCGGTCGGAGCGGGTGGTGGGCGCCTCGCTCATCATCGCGCAGCACGGCACGCGCGATGCGCCGCACGTCTTCTTCGACGTCTACGAGAAGGAGCACTACAGCGCCAACGTCGACCGGCACTTCCGCCACCGCGTGCTCTCCATCGGCTACAACTTCGACGGGCCGACCGAGATCGGCGGCCTGGTGGTGGACCCGGGCTACCGAGGCGGGCCGGAGAAGCCGGGCAAGCAGCTCAGCTACGTCCGGTTCCTCTACATCGCCATGCACGCCTCGCGCTTCCGCGAACGGGTGCTGGTCGAGCTGCTTCCCAAGCTCGAGGAGGACCGGCGGAGCCCGACGCTGTTCACGCAGAAGATCCAGGACGCCATCGGCGAAGTGGGTCCCGAGACGGCCGGCGCCAGGCAGATGCTCACCAGGATCGGCTTCCGCTACGACGAGCGCATCGACCCGTTCGACGGCGGTCCGCACTACTCGGCAGCGACTCGCGACGTGGAGCCGATCCGCCGGTACCGGCGCGCGCGATTGTCGGACGAGGACCTGGCGGCGGACGCCGAGCCGGCGCCCGGGGACATCGAGGCGCGGCTGATCGGCCTCGAGCGCGCCCAGGGACGCAACCGCTTCCGGGCGGTGCGCGCGCTGTGCGAGTTCCGGGACGCGGAAGTGCGCCTCCCTCCGGCTGCCCGCGAGGCGCTGGGCGCCCGCCCCGGCGACCGTTTGCATACGATCCCGTTCGAGTGAGGGATCAGCCGGCTCGCTGGAAGGTGTGGCCGGCGATTGCGGGCGGGAGGCGGAGCGTGAAGGTGGCGCCCTTTCCGACCTCGCTGGTCACCTCGATCCGTCCCCCGTGGGCTTCCGCCAGCCGGCGTGCGACGTAGAGGTTCAGGCCGAGGCCCCCGTAGGACCGCGCCGAGACGGCGCGGCCGAACCGGCCGAAGATCGACTCCAACCGGTCGGCGGGGACGCCGATGCCCTGGTCCGCTACGGCCAGCACGCGCTCCCCGTCCGACTGCTCGACGGCAATGCTCACCGGCTTTCCTTCGCCGTACTTGTACGCGTTGCGCAAGAGGGTGCTGACGATGCGCTCCAGCCGCGCGCGGTCCCAGATCCCGCGGGCCGGACCGCCCACGATCGTCACCGGGCAGCCGACCTGCTCGACCTCCACGCGCAAGCGGGAGACGATCTCGCGCGCCAGCTCGGCCAGGTCGAGCTCCTCGGGATGCAGCTCCAGCTGCGCGTTCCCGGCCAGCGCGGAAGCGTCGAGCAGCGACTCGATCAGCGATCCAAGCCGGTACGTCTGGCGGAGCGCGGTCGCGAGCTGATCGGCCAGGGCGGGACCTGCGCGTTGGCGGCCGCCGGCGTCGAGGCGGCGGATCCGCTGCAGGTCGAGCTGCAGCGCGGTGAGGGGAGTGCGCAGCTCGTGCGCGGCGACGGTGAGGAACTCCTCGCGCAGCTCCATCGCCTGTTCGGCGGTGGTGAGCGCGCCCGAATAGCCGCGCACCACCGACCGGAGCTGCCGGCGGGCGATGAGCCCCAGCAGGATTCCCAGGAGGAGCAGCATGGCCACGCTCCCCGCGATGATGCGCGAGGCCCAGGTCTGCTCCCGCAGCGTGCGCTGGTCGCGCAATCCCTCCTCGATCTGCACGAACTCGCCTATCCCGGCTCGCAGACCCTCCATTCTCTCGCGCGCGTAGCCCGCCGCCTCCTGCGACCGCGCCTCGGCCTCGTCGCCGCTGCGCCGCAGGTCGATTGTCCGGGCCACGAATGCTTCCCACTCGCGCCAGAGCGGCTGCAGCGCCTTGAGCCGGGCCTGCTGCACCGGATTGTCGGCCACAAGTTGCAGCAGGCCGTCCCATGTCTCTCCCACGACACGCGAAGTGCGGGTGTACGGCGCCAGGAACTCGTCGCGCGGGACGTTCATGAAGCCGCGAAATCCCGATTCGCGATCGATGAGCACGCGCTCGAGCTTGTGCGCGGCGGCGATCACCCGGTCGGTGTGCTGGACCCACCGGGAAAGCGAAATGAGCGCGCGCACCTCCCCGACCAGCGCCAGCGCCACCAGCGCGCTCAGGGCGGCGGGAACCACCACGGCCTGGGTGAGCAGCCTGGGGACTGCCCGCTCCGGACGGACCAAAGCCACCACCCATCTATACCGCGCGGCCCGCCCGTGCACCTTTCCGCGTGGCGAGCGGGGCCGCGGCAGTGTTATTCGCCTGCCGTGGACTTCGTCGCCGGAACGTTCGCCGAGCCCCAGCGCCCCGAGGGGGTCATCGAGGACCGCTGTCCGGCGGACCTGAGCGTGCTCCTCGGTCGCCACGGCTGGGCGCTCTCCCAGGTCGATCGCGCTGTGGACGCGGCGCGCGCGGCGCAGCCGTCTTGGGCCGCCCGGCCTGGCGGCGAGCGGGCCGCCCTGGTGCGCCGCATCGGAGAGGTGCTGAAGGGGCGCGCGGAGGAGCTGGCGCGCGCCATCGCGCTGGACGTCGGCAAGCCGCTGTGGGAGTCGCGCGCCGAGGTGCAGGCCTGCGTGGCCAAGGCGGCGATCACGGTGGAAGACGGGCTGCGGCTCGTGGCGCCGTTCCCCGCGCCGGGCCAGCCCGACGCAGAGTGCCGGTTCCGCCCTCTGGGCGTCGTCGCGGTGCTCGGGCCCTTCAACTTTCCCGTCCACCTCCCCAACGGCCATGTGCTGCCCGCGCTCGCCTGCGGAAACACGGTCGTCTTCAAGCCGAGCGAGATCGCGCCGCACGCCGCGGAGCTGTACGCACGCTGTCTGGCGGAATCCGGCGTGCCGCCGGGCGCATTCAACTTGGTGCAGGGGCCCGGTCCCGTCGGCGCCGCGCTCGCCGCGCATCCGGGGGTGGATGGAGTGCTCTTCACCGGCAGCTGGGCGGTCGGCCAGGCCATCCAGCGCGCCTCGCTGGGCCAGACCAAGCTGCTCGCGCTGGAAATGGGCGGGAAGAACGCCGCGCTGGTGTTGCGCGACGCGGACCTGGACAAGGCCGTGTACGACGCTCTCTTCTCGGCGTTCGTGTCCGCGGGCCAGCGCTGCACCGCCGCGAGCCGCCTGATCGTCGAAGGTCCGCCGGCGCGCGCTGACGCGGTGGCCGCGCGCATCGCCGCGGCAGCGGAGCGGCTTTCCATCGGACACCCCCTGCGCGAAGGGGTGTTCATGGGACCGCTCGCGTCGGAACCCGGGCTGGAGAAGTTCCTCGCCGGCAGCAGGGCAGCGCCCGAGACGATGCTCGAGCCGCGGGCACTTTCCCCCGGAGGTCTGCGGGGCTGGTACGTCACGCCGGGCGTGCACCGCGTGCGCGCGCGGACGGGCTCGGCTTACGAGCGCGAGGAGCTGTTCGGCCCCGACCTGGCCGTCTACGACTCCAGCTCGGAGGAGGAGGCGGTAGCCATCGCCAACTCCACCGACTATGGACTGGCGGCCAGCGTCCACACCGCGAGCCGCGAGGCCTTCGAGCGCTGCCTGTCCACGCTCGACTGCGGAGTGGTGAACTGGAACGCGCCCACGGTGGGCGCCAGCGGAAGGCTGCCGTTCGGCGGCCTCAAGCGCAGCGGAAACCATCGGCCGGCGGGCCTCTACTCCGCGCTCTACTGCGCGGCGCCGGTGGCCATCCTGCAAGGCGAGCCGCGCCTGGACCGGGCCAAGCTGGCGCCGGGCGTCGGGTGGGTAGACGAGTGACCGGCCCTCTGCGAGTCGTGATCGGCACCGCCGGGCACGTCGACCACGGCAAGACGGCGCTGGTGAAGGCGCTCACCGGGATCGACACCGACCGGCTGCCGGAGGAGAAGCGGCGAGGGATCACGCTGGAGGCGGGCTACGCCCACCTGGATCTTCCCGGCGTCGGCACGGCCGGCGTGGTGGACGTGCCCGGCCACGAGCGCTTCCTGCGCGCGATGGTCGGCGCGGCATTCGGGGTGGACGTGGCCATCCTGTGCGTGGCGGCCGACGAGGGTCCGATGCCACAGACGGCCGAACACCTCGACGTGCTGCGCCTGCTGGGAGTGCGCGCGGGGGTCGTCGCGCTCACCAAGTCGGACCTCCTGCCCGCCCTGGGCCCCGACCACCGTGAGCTCCTCCTCCTCGAGCTCAAGGATCTCCTCTCGGGATCGTTCCTGGAGGAGGCCCCCGTCGTGGAGTGCTCGGCGCGCACCGGACAAGGGTTGCCGGAGCTGGTCCGCAGCGTCGCGCAAGCAGTGCGCGCGCAGCTCGATTCCCCGCGCTCCGACCAGGGACCGCTCTTCCTCCCCCTGGATCGGTCGTTTGGCGTGAAGGGATTCGGCACGGTGGTCACCGGGACCTTGTTCTCCGGTGCGCTGCAGGCGGGCGACGAGGTCGACGTGGTCGGCGCGGGCGCGAAGGCGCGCAGCGTGCGCGTCCGCGGCGTCCAGGTGCACGGACAGACGGTCCCCCGCGCCCAGGCGGGGCAGCGGACGGCCGCCAACCTCGCCGGCATCGAGGTGGCGGAGGCGCCTCGCGGATCCGCTCTGGTGACCGCGGGTACGCTGGAGGCGACCGGACCCGCACACGTGCTGGACGTCGAGCTGGAGCTGCTCCCCTGGGCGGCGCGGCCTTTGAAGGACCGCACGCGCCTCCTGGCGCATATCGGCACGGCGCAGGCGCAGGCGGTGGTGGCGCTGATCGATCGCGCGCAGCTCCTGCCCGGTGAGCGCGCGCTGGCGCAGCTGCGCCTGGGCACCCCGGTCGCCGCCCTCGCCGGGCTTCGCTTCCTCCTGCGCGGCGAGCTGGGGAAGCCGACGGAGGCGTCCGCCCCCGCGCCCGGGAGGCTGGCCGCCGCGGCGCGCGCCCATGCCAGCACCCTGGGCGGAGGGCGTATCCTGTCGGTCGCCCCGCGCCGGCGCCGCCGGCGCGACGCCGACGTGCAGGCGCTGCAGGCGCTGGCGGGCGACGATCCGTTCGCCCAGGCGGAGGAGCTGGTGCTCGAGTCGGGCCACCTCGGATGCTCGCCCGGACGCCTCGCCGCGCGCGGCGCCTTCACCTTGAAGTCCGCCGACCGGGCGCTGGAGCGCCTCGCGCAGCTCGGGAGGGCGCTGCTCTTCGATCGCGAGGCGCGCCTGTACGTGCACGCCGGCCTCTTGCGCAAGCTGGAGCTGAGACTCGCCGCGCGGCTTGCCGATCACGCGAAGGACTCGCCCATCGACCCCAGCATCGCGAAGGAGGAGTTGCGCCAGCGCTCCGGGTCGCCTCCGCCGCGCCTGTTCGCGCGCGCCCTCGCGCAGCTGGCCGAGGCGGGAGAGCTGCGCCAGGACGCCGAGCGCGTGCGGCCCGCCACCGCCGCCGCGCCGCTCACCGGCCCCGATGCCGACGCGCAGGAGAAGCTCGCCTCGGTGCTCGAGTCCGCGGGGCTCGCTCCGCCCCGCGCGGACGAGCTGCCCGGTCTGGCCGCGCAGACCCCGCAAAGGACCCAGCAGCTGCTCAAGTCGCTGGCCGCCAAGGGCCGAGCGGTGAAGGTGAGCGAGGAGCTTTGGTTCGCCTCCGCTGCGCTGCAAGACCTCCGTACCCGGCTGGTCGCGCACCTGCAGCAGCACGGGTCGGTCGACGCGCAGGGGTTCAAGGAGCTGACCGGCCAGAGCCGGAAGTTCACCATCCCGCTCGCGGAGTGGTTCGACAAGGAGCGGGTCACGCTGCGGGTGGGAGACAAGCGCATCCTGCGCAAGGAGCGGGAGAGGTGATCGCCGGAGCGCCCGCCGCCGAGAGCGAGATGGAGCAGCTCCTCGCGCGCATCCCGATGCCGGCGTTCGTGATCCGCGGTGGCCGCGTCGTCGCCAGCAACGACCGCTTCTGCGCGATGCTGGGCCGTAGCCGGGCCGAGCTGCTCGCCGCCCCGGACCCTTTCCACGCCTTCGTCGCTCCGGAGGACGCAGACAAGCTCTTCGCGCGCCACGCCGCGCGCGCCCAGGGACACGACGAGCCCGAGGAATACGACTTCGCCATGCGCGCCCGGGACGGGTCGCCGATCCCGGCACGCATCCGTATCTCGCGCCACGAACCTGCCGGTCCGGGCGCCTTCCTCGGGCTCTGCACCGACGAGCGCGGGCGCGCGCGCACCGCGCAGCTCATCCGCGC
>VBKO01000350.1 GCA_005888115.1 Deltaproteobacteria bacterium | reverse complement strand
CCGGAGTTCTTCTGTCCCTTCTTGGGCCACGGAGAAGCGCTCGCCCCCGCGGCGATCCATTCCTGCTCGTGGGCGTAGATGGTGCGCTCGACCTTCGCGTTCGCCTCGGAGAAGTGGACGCTGATCCGGGCGGGGCTCGCGCCGCCGCCGTCCCTGAAGTCGTCGAATTCGCGGGGATCCTCCGGTCCCCCGGCGCCGCCCGCGTGCAGCTTCGTCGCGCCGTAGCCCGCTCCGTACGACTGGATGAGCTGCGCGGACTCGGCCTGCCCGCCGCCGCCCCCGCCCTTGAACATGGCGTAGACGGCGGTCTTCGGGTTGTTCTTGAGACCCATGCGGGCGATGGCGGCCAGCCCTTCGTTCGCGCAAGTGTCGGCAAACCCGAGCGCGCGCAGCTGGTGCGTCCCACCGTCCTTGTCCTTGAACTCTCCGTGCTCCTTGGCGACCTTGTACAACCCGTTGCTGCCATCGCAGCCGGCGCCGCTGTGGCCGGCCAGGATCACTTCGTCGGGATCGATCTCGAATCCCGCGTTCAGGCTCGCGAGCTCCTCTGCCACGCGCTGGACGAGCTTGCCCAGGTCGAATACGCGCCAGAGGTGGGTGGAGGACTTGTTGTCGTGCGCAGTAGGCGCGGCGACCGCGATCGGCCGCACCTTGCCGCCGTCGACGAGCGCCCTGGCCAGATGGCCGAGGTGGCAGCCGAACGGGTGGGCGGCGAAATCCGATTGGAGCTGCGGGTAATCGCAGTCCATCCCCTCCAGCTTGGTGGGGGCGATGCCGTGGAGGAAGACGAGCAGCGGCACCTTCTTCGCGAAGGGCGCGGCCGGATGCGCCCACAGGCGCGCGTCCTTCTTCCCCTTGTTGTCGTACTCGAACAGGTGGCCCGCGTCGAAGAGCGGATCGCCCGCGTTGCCGGCCGGCGCCTCCGCGGGCGCCACGTACGAGGTGTTCTGATCGTGCTGCGCCTGGTGCGCGTCGTCGTCCTGCTTCTTCTCTTCGGACGCGGGCTTCGGGGGATTGGGCTTCTTCCCCTTCGCGAGCTGGGCCAGCACCGTCGAGTGGAACAAGGTGTACTGCACCGATCCGCCGGCCGCGCCGACGAGCGAGAGGAGATTTCCCCACGGAGACGACGGGCCACTGCCGCCCCAGACGAGCTGCGCGCCCTTGTCGGGACGGCGCGGCGAATCCGCGGCCTCGCCGGGCGCGATCTGCACCGGGACGGCGCTCCCGTCGCCTTCGACGATGGTGTGGCCCTCTTCGGTCTTCGCCATCCGCTACTCTCCGCCCGCCCACCAGTACGACTCGGGCTGGGTGATGGTGTCGATGAACCGCTTCGCTTCGTCCGCCGTCTTGTAGTCGCTCTTGTTCCAGTGGTCGCGCTGACTCCTCTTCGCGTCCGGACCCGGTTCGGGGGTGAAGATCTTCGCATCGAGAGCGATGCGCACATACCCGGCCGCCGCTGCCTCGTTGCCGGGCGCGGGAGAGCCTCTCCAGCCGGTCTTCGGGTCGGGTAGACCCTTGCCTTGCTCGATCCGTTTTCCCTTTTCGCTGCCGTCGGCGATCGCCCAGTGGTTCGCCAGGACGTTGCCCGGGTCGACGAGGAGCAGCTTCCCGTCGGAGATGCCCTGGATGCAGACGAAGTGTCCGGGCATGCACACGACGAGCGGGCCTTTCGCAAGCGCCTTCTTCACCGCGGCGAGCCGGTCCTTGCCGAGCGACAGCTTCGCGGCGCCCTGGGGCATCCCCAGCGCCTTCTCCGCCGCCTCCCTCAGCTTCGCGTGATCGACCTTGCCGCCCTTCGCTGCCACCTGGCCCTTCAGCTCGGGCCAGAACCCCTCGCACATGCGCGGTGGATACCAGTCCGCCGGGATTCGGGAGTCGGTTGCCGCCGGGAAGTCGAACTTGCCAGCCGTGGCCGGATTGTCCTCGGCGATCCACCGCAGCACGGCCGCGATGGAGCTCGGGTGGCAGCCCGAGTTCTGCCAGGTGGAGTCGTTGTCGTGCAGCGGCTTGCTGCCCCAGCGCTTCTCCCACTGCGGCAGCATGCGCAAGTGAGGCGTGCAGAGCGCGTCGCCCGCCACCGGAGGTCCGTCCTGCGGAGGCGCCGCGCCGAGCCCGGGCTTGTCGCACCAGCCGCGGATCTTCCCTTCCGGGACGAGTCGCTTGCTCCCGCCCTGGCCATCCTCCAGCTTGAAGGCGTAGCTGCCGTTGCACAGGTTCCAGGCGTCCTTCGGATCCTCGTCGTGCCCGGGGTTCAGCGACGCGCGCAGCTCGAGCGAGAGCTTGTTGCCGTCCTTGTCGACGAAGCAGGCGAACAGCGTATCGTTCCATCCGCCGCGCTTCGGAGAGCGGTAGCAGAGGTCCTGCAGGTCCTGGACGCCCACCAGGTTTACCGCTCCCTTGCCGTCCTTCCACTGCCCGCCCCGGTCGGCCACGACCTTCTTGAGCACTTCGTACCGCTCAGCGGGGTCTGCGGGCAGGAGCGCGGCGCTGAGCTGCGTCCCCGGCGCCGGCGCGTCGCCGGGGTGCTCCGTGTGCCCGGTACGCGTCCCCAGGTCGTCGAGGTGCGACCAGCCCGCGAACTTGTCGGGTACGTCCTCGACGCGGACGATCTGGACCGCTCCCTGATCCTTGCCTCCCTCGGCCATCGGCCCCAGGAGCCGGCCGCCGCCCAGCCAGATCATCGGGTGCTGCGTGCTTTTGCGCTCGTGGTCGCCCGCGCCGAACCAGGCCAGGTCACCGGGAAGGATCCCGCCTGGAGGGTTCTTCGGATCCGAGCCGGAGGGCGGGTAGAGGCCAGCGAGCACCTCGGCCGTCACCTCGTCGTCGGCGTTGAACGCGCCGACGCGCTTCAGGCACAACCCGACCAGCCCGGATCCATCCAGCCCCTGGCCGGGCTTGTCGCTCCCCGCCTTGTACGGGACGCCGAGGAAGGACATCGCGGCGTGGAGGAACTCGTCACGCTTGCCGTCGGCCGTGGGCGAGGGCGGCGCCGAGGTCGCGGGGCTGGTCGGGATCGGCTCGCCTGGCTTGCGCACCGACAGCGCGATCCGTCCGGGCCGCGGCCCGATGCGCAGCCGCACGGTCCGCGCGTCGACCTGCACCGGCGGAGGGAGCGGCTCCGGCGGAGGCTCCGCGCGCACGGGCAGAGCTGCCGCCGCGCTCTTCTTGGCCGGCTCCTTCGCCGCCGGCGTCTGGGGCTTTTTCGCGGGCTTCTTCACCGGCGCAACGCCCTCGGCGGGATTGTTGAAGCAGTCTCCGACCGACAGCGTCGCGTAGCGGATGATCTTGTCCCAGTCGACGTACGGTCCCAGGTCGTCGCGGTTGCCCGGATTGATGTTGACGTGGTGGCAGATTCCCCGGAAGCGAGGCACGTCCTTTTGCAGGTCGAATCCCTCGAAGCGGTGCTCCTCGGGAAGGATCATCTTCGGGATGTGGTGCTTGTGGCAGATCGCCTTGAGGAGCTTCCCGACCGCCACGTACTGCGCCTCGGTCCAGGTCGCCCAGTACTTCTCGGTCGGTCCGCGCCACTGCTTCTCGACGTAGGCGTCCTTGTCGTCGGTCGTGCAGTATGGAGCGCCGTACTTGTGCGTCTTGTTTCCTTCGCCGTGGAGGATGCCGTCCTTGAGCAGCAGCTTGCCGATGTTGTCCACCTCGATGCCCACCGTCGGCGTGCTGAAAGGCGGGGCGTGGTTCACCTTGTACTCGGTGTCCACGAATCGGTAGACGTTGCCCTCGCGCCCGATCATGAAGTGGATGCTGATGAAGCCGCGGTCGCCCATCAGCGTGCCGAGATTGCCGAATCCCGAGGTGTGGTGCAGGACGACGGCCCGCTTGGGCGTCTCCTCCATGTGGCAGAAGCTGCTCATCGGGTGGCCCTTGCGCGTGCAGAAGCGCACGGTGAGCGGCGAGTCGCCGGGGAGCTCCCACTCTTCGGGCACGTAACTGAACTCGTTGCCGTCATCCAGCTTTCCCGTGGACGCCCCGCGCCTGGCCCAGCGCTCGTTCACCACGGGGAGCTGCAGCTTGAGGGGCTTCATGAGGCGGCCTTCACTGGCACGGGCTCGAGGCCCATGATCTGCGCGTAGGTCGCCCGCTTCCGGAGCTTGATCACCGCGCCCGGCGCGAGGGGGCCGAGCGGCGTTCCGGCCGGCACGAACGCGATCAACGCGACGTGATCGCCGTGGCGGCCCTTGAAGTCCAGCTTCCAGTGCGCCTCGTAGGACATGCCGCAGACGTGTCCCCAGCCGACCAGCCCGTCCCGGTCGACCTGTGCCTCGGGAACGGCGTCGTTGCCGTCCTTCGCGCGCGTGTTGCCGCTCGGTCCGTAGTCCTCCATCGAGCAGACCACCGCGTTTCCGTTCTGCGGGTTGATCACCACGACGCGCAGGTTCACTCCGCGCGCGACCGCCGCGGGCGCGCCGGAGTGGCCGCCGTGGTACGGGTAGACCGTCTGGTCTCCAGACTTCGCGCGCATCGTCAGGGAGACGTACCAGCGCTCGCGCTCCTCGTCGTCCTTCCCCCGCACGACGGTCTGCAGGAAGCACTTCGACTTGTCGTGCCGCACGCCGTTGCAGACGCCCAGCGCCGAGTAGCAGTGCACCGCGACGATGGGGAGCCTGGCCGGCTCGGGCACGGCCGTCCGGCACAGGTTGCGTCCCTTGTCCGCCGCGACGTTCGGGTCGGCCTTCACGTTCTGGCAGGAGCGCAGGTTCGCGGTGCGGATCTCCTCGGTGCAGCCGGTCTTCTTGCCCGCCTCGCAGACCGCCTTCTTGCAGTCCTGCGCGCAGACGCCGACGGTCATGCCGTTGTCGCGGAAGAACGCCTCCTCGGGCTTCGCGAACAGGTCCTTGACCGGCGCGTCCGGGTAGATCGCCAGCAGCGCGGCCTTCTGTTGCTCGAGCGCCCGGGCGGCGCTCAGGTGCTCCTGGGCCTCGGTGGCGAGGTGCATCTCGCGCACGATGCCGCCCACGTACATCTCGTCGCCGCCATCCGATACCACCCGCTGCGCCACCTCGCCCGAGAGCTGCGCCACCTTGCGCGTCTGCGGCTCCTTGCCGTCCTTGGTGCGGTGCCGATCGATGGTGCCGCCGCGATCGATCTCCGTGTACGCGTAGACGACGTGCGCGCCCTCGGGCACCTCCTCGGGAGGAGGCGGGGGCGCGTCGTGGATCCGCCCTTCCGGGTAGACGGCGATGGCCTGGTCGCGCAACGAGAACTCGTGGCTGCCCGTCTTCAGCTTCACGTACACGGGCCGGGTGGTGTTGAGGAGGTCGTGGTCAGAGACGAGCTGGTGCGGGTCGAAGGGGACCGAGAAGCCGCCGTTGGCCACCTTCACCTTCTCGCCATGCAGTTCTACGTCGTGCTCGGGCGCGCCGGTTCCAAGGATGGCGAAGAAGCGGACGTCGAGCTCCGCCCCGTCGTCGATGCTGGCCACCCGGCCGGCGAAGACGGGGTGATCGTTGAGGTGCGCGACCCGCGCCGACCAGGACGCCTGCACGGAAGGACCTCGCTGCCCGCCCGCGGCTCCCGGGGCTCCGGGGTCGGCCTCCAGGTTGTGCTCCCCGTCCCAGATGGACCACAGGTACGCGAGCTCGCCGCCGACGTGGGTCTGGATGGCCTCCAGCTTGCCGTCGTCCTTGCGATAGACGATGCGCTCGACGGTCAGCCGCGTCCCCGGCTCCAGGGCGCGGACGCGCTTCTGCAGCTTGAAGCCGCGCTCGTTCCACTCCTGGAAGAGCCCGGGCGATTGGCCCTGCCGCACCCGCATGGCGAGGCCGAGCCGCGCCTCGGGCAAGAGGTCGGTGCCGTTGAACGCCTGGTCTCCGGGCGGCGTGCCCGGCATCAGCGTGCGCGCCGCGCCGGATTCGTTGAGCACCGCGACCAGCTCGCCCTTGTCACCGAGCGCATCCTTGGCGACGGATATCTCGACGTCCTTGCCGGTCACCTTCCGGAAGGGAACCAGGAGCTGGCCTCCGGCGTCGGTGCGATCCTTGAGGATCTGCTGCCCGTCCGCCTTGACGGTGACCTCCACCTCCGCCAGCGGACCCTTCGAGTCGCGCAGCACCAGGACGACGTCGTCCTGCGGCCGCATCGAGGGTTCCTCGGCGGCGGGCTCTGGATCGTCGTGGTCCTGCGCGAGGCCGACGTGCGCCATCAGGCGGAGCGCGGTGACCGGGTGCACGAAGACGGCGACGCCGTCCTTGGGAAAGTCGTCGGCGGACGCCAGCTCGTCCCAGAAGAGGAACGCATTTACGTTCTTCTTGAACTCGGTGCGCTCGGCATCGGTGTGGGACTTGTAGCGCTCGAGCGCGACCATCTTGTCGACGTCCAGCTTGAACTCGCACAAGCCCTTCGCGGCCTGGTAACGGGACCGCCAGGAATTCGTCGGCGTCCGGTAGAACGAAGTGAGGTCCCCGGAGGCCAGGATGCCCTGCGGCACCTTGGCTAGATGCTGCTTGTCGGGATCGAGCGCCTGCACCAACTGCTGCGTCTGCTCGTGGGTGCCGGCCTCGTGCGCGGTGAGGTCGAGGCTCGCGAGCTTCACCTCGTCCTTCGCACCGTACTCCGCCTTGGGCAGCGAGCCGGTCGGCAGCACCGGATCCTTGGAGAACACCGACCAGTGGAACTGCGGCAT
>VBKO01000349.1 GCA_005888115.1 Deltaproteobacteria bacterium | reverse complement strand
CCCGCCGATGCGGATCATCGACCGGGCGTGCGTCGGTCCCGCGGCCTTCTGGGCTTCCTTCAGCACGGCCGCGGGGGCGTGGCCGGCGCGCTTGCTGCGCAGGCCCTGCTCGATCAGGCCTGCCAGGTCGCCGTCGGTCGCGCCGGCGCGGAGCGGGGCGCGCAAGTCGATCTCGCCCTCGTCGAGCAGGCACCAGCGGAAGTGACCGTCGGCCGTGAGGCGCGTCCGGTTGCAGGTGCCGCAGAAGGGCTCGGTCATCGAGGAGATGATTCCGATTTGCCCCTGGAATGGCCGGCCGTCCTTCTCGAACGCGTCGTACATCTGCGCGGTGCCGGCGCCGCCGTCGTTGAGGCCCCGCGCCTCGAGGCGGAGCTGCTCCTCGAGCCGGCCGCGGATGCTGGCGGCGGGGAACATCTCCAGCTCCTCGCCCCAGCCGTTCCCCTCGAAGGGCATGTACTCGATGTACCGCATCTCGATGGGCAGCTCGCGGGCGAAGGCGCGCGCCAGGTCGACCAGCTCGTCGTCGTTGACGCCCTTCATCACCACCGCGTTCACCTTCACCTTGCGAAAGCCGGCCCGCGCGGCGGCGTGGATGGCCGCGATGGTCTCCTCGCACCCTTCGCGGCCCGTCACGCGCCGGAACCGCTCCGGGCGAAGCGTGTCGAGCGACAGGTTGACCGCGTCCATCCCCGCGCGCAGCAGCGCCGGGATGTGCTCGCGCAGCAGCAGGGCGTTGGAAGTCATCATCAGCCGCTCGAGCCCGTGCGCTTTCAGCGCCCCGATGCGCGCGACCAGGTCGTCGATGCCGCGGCGGACCAGCGGCTCGCCGCCCGTCAGGCGGATCTTGCGCACGCCCAGCCGCACGAAGAGCGCCGCCAGGCGCTCGATCTCCTCGAAGCTGAGCAGGTGGTCCTTGGGGAGGAGCTGCACACCTTCCTCGGGCATGCAATAGCGGCAACGCAGGTTGCAGCGCTCCGTCACCGAGATGCGCAGGTACGTATGAGCGCGCCCGAATCGGTCGAATAGCCCATGCGCGCGCGCGTCGCCGCGCAGCGTCAGGCCATAAGCGGCGGCCGTCTCGGCATCCATCGGAATGGCTGCCCCGGACGGCATCACCGGCAGGCTCAGGCTACGGGCGTCCACGCCGCCGGGTATATCGCTCGTCGGCCCGCGAGGAAAGCCATACACAGCATCAGCCAGTCCCCTGCAAGAAGCGGAGCAGGACGGGGCGGTCCGTCTTGCCGGCGGCATTCCGGGGAAGAGCGTCCACGATAGTGAACCTGCGCGGGACCTTGAACGCGGCCAGGCGTGCGCGGCAGTGGTCCCGCAGCTCGTTCTCGCCGATCGGCCGCCGGACCACTACCGCCGCGCAGCCGACCTGACCGAGCTGCTCGTCGGGCCAAGGGAGCACCGCGCAATCGTCGACTTGCGGGTGCGAGAGCAGCGCCGCTTCCACCTCGGCGGGATACACGTTCTCGCCACCGCTGACGATCAAATCGGACCGCCGCGCATGCACCACCAGGCGGCCGCGATCATCGAGCTCGCCCAGATCTCCCGTCCGGAACCATCCGGAAAGCGGCGGCTCGCCCAGGTAACCGAGCATCATCGTCGGACCGCGCACTTCGATCTCACCGTCCGAGACGCGCACCTCGACGCCGGGCAGCGGCCACCCCGCGGTAGCGCCGTCCGCGTCGCCGGGGCGCTCGGCCGTCACCTGCGAGGCAGCCTCGGTGAAGCCGTAGGTGTGCAGCACGGGAAGGCCCGCCGCGCGCGCCCGCGCAAGCAGCGCCATGGGAGCTGGACCGCCTCCGACGAGCACGGCGCGCACCGTGTCGGAGAACCGGTCGCGGATCTCGAGCAGCCGCTGCAGTGTCGTGGCGACCAGGCTCGCGTGCGTGACTCCCGAGCCGAGCGCCTCGGCCGTCGCGGCGGCGTCGAACCGACGGTGGAGCACCAGCGTCGCTCCGGCGAGCGCGCAGCGCACGGCGGTGGCGATGCCTCCGACGTGGAAGAGCGGCAGGTTGCAGAGGTACGAAGATCCGTCGTCCATGCGCAGCGTCTCGATCGAGGCGTGCGCGTTCGCGTGATGCGCGCCGATCGACAGCTGCGCGGCCTTCGGCCGTCCCGTGGTCCCGGAGGTGAAAAGGAGGGTGTGGATGCGCGCAGGGTCCAGCGGGGTGGGTGCGACCGGTCGCGCATCGGCCGCGAATGCCTCCAGCGCAGCCGCTCCGGGAAGCGCACCCAGGCGGAGCGCCGGACCGAGCCGATCGAGAAGCGGCGGAAGCTCGGCCTCGGCCAGGCGGGTATTCAGGAGCGCCAGCTCCACGCCGGCCCGCGCGGCGGCGTGCAGCAGCCCGACCAGCTCGGGCCGGTTCTCGCTGCGAACCACCGCGCGGCGCGCGCCGCTCGCCAGCAGGGCGCTGTGCCAGCTGCGCACCAGCGCATCCAGGTCGCGGTACGTCGAGGCGCGGCCTTCCCAGATCAGCGCCGGCGCGTCGGGGCGCAGCCGCGCGGCGCGCGCGACGGGACATTCGGTCACGGCGCACCGAGGCCAGGCGTCTCGGGAAGCTCGATGCGCCCGTGCGCCGGCGGGGCCGGGTCCTCGCACACGTCGTTCTCCAGCAAGCGCGCCGTGGCGAGACCCGCGTCCGGCATCGGGCCGTCGGCGAGAAGGGCCGCTGCGAGCTGCGCCGCTCCCAGGCGTCCGAGAGTGCCGTCGAGCGACGTGGTGACGATGGCGCGCAGCCCGCGCGCGCGGGCCAGCCTCGCCCACTCCAGCGCCGGCAGAAGGCCGCCCAGGACCATGGGCTTCAGCACCACCGCGTCGACCGCATCGAGCAGCTCGCCGTTCGAGCGCGGCACCGACTCGTCGGCGGCGATCGCCACCGGCGTCGCTCCGCGCAGCCTGCGCAGCGAGGCGATGTCCGCCGAGGGTTGCTCGCACAGCTCGACGGAAAGGCGCGCCAGCCGGCGCAAGGCATTCAGCGCGGACGCTTCGGTCCACCCGCCGTTCGCGTCGACCCGCAGGCGCACGTCCGGACCCGCTGCGTCGCGCACGACCGCGGCGCGCGCGAGGTCGTCCTCGAGGGGCGCGTGCGCCACCTTCAACTTGACCGTCCCGAATCCCTCCGCGCCGGCCGTGCGCGCCTCCCGCGCCAACGCGGCCGGCTCCCGGGAGGCGAGAAGCGCGCTCACGGGAACCTGGTTCCCTGCGCGCGGGTGCAGCAGCCGCCGGAGTGGGACCGAGGCCCGCAGCGACAGGCCGTCGAGGAGCGCCAGCTCGATCGCGTGCCGCGCAGCCGGCGTCGCATCCAACCAGGGCGGCAGCGCCACCTCCTCGAGGCCCTCCGGCGCGCGGAGCTTCGCCAGCGCCGCGGCGGCGTCCGCGAGGGCGCGAGCGCAGGCGGCGGCGTCCTCCGTTCCGAACCAGGGCAAGGCAGTCGCTTCGCCGCGTCCCTCGTCCAGCCGCACCAGGAACCCGTCGCGCTCGCGCAGCTCGCCGTGCGCGGTGAAGAGCGGCGCGCGCAAGCGCAGGCGGATCGGTTCCCACGTCAGCTTCACAGGATGAGCCCCAGGGCGAGCAGCGCGCCATAAGCGAGATGGAGCCGCGCCGTCGCTCCCAGTGCGGCGTTCAGCTCCGCTCCGTGGCCGCGCAGCACGAGCCGCAAGGGCGCGACGGCGAGCGGAATGGCCGCGAGCGGCAGGAGCACCCACGGTCGCGCGAAGGGCAGCAGCGCGAACGGCGCCGCGAAGGCGAGCGCGAGCAGCAGCGCGTACTCGGCCCGCGTGCCCGCGGGTCCCAGCCGGACCGCGAGCGTACGCTTCCCGGCGCGCGCATCGGTCGCGATGTCCCGGAGGTTGTTGACCACCAGGATGGCCGTCGCGAGCGCGCCGACCGGGACCGCGGCGATCCAGGCGGCCGACGGCACGGCGTGCAGTTGCACGTAGGTGGTGCCGGTGGTGGCCACCAGGCCGAAGAACACGAACACGAACACGTCTCCCAGGCCGTGGTACCCGAACGGCCACGGTCCGCCGGTGTACGCCCAGCCGGCGGCGATCGAGGCGAGCCCGGTGATCAGGATGGGCCAGCCGCCGACGACCGCGAGGTAGATGCCGATGACGAAAGCCATCGCGAACGTCGCCAGCGCGGCGGCGCGCACCGTGCGCGGAGCGACCAGGCCGCTCTGCGTCACCCGCCGCGGCCCGACGCGCTCGTGCGTGTCGGCCCCTCTCTGGAAATCATGGTAGTCGTTCGCGAAGTTGGTGCCGATCTGCAGACACATCGCCGTGAGCAGCGCGGCCAGCGCCGGCAGCGGACGGAACCCACCCTGCGCCGCCGCCACCGCGGTGCCTACCAGCACCGGTGCAACCGCGGCGGTCAGGGTCCGCGGACGCGCGGCCAGCAGCCACACGCGGAGCCCGACAAGCGGAGGAGCTGTCCGGGCCAGAGGTTCCATCAGGGCCGCCGCGGGAACTTCGCGAAGTCGGGCTTGCGCTTCTCCTTGAAGGCGTCGCGCCCTTCCTTCGCCTCCTCGGTCATGTAGAAGAGCAGGGTGGCGTTGCCCGCCAGCTCCTGCACTCCGGCCTGGCCGTCCAGGGCCGCGTTGAAGGAGCACTTGAGCATGCGCAGCGCCATCGGCGAGAGCGCCAGCATCTCCTGACACCACTTCACCGTCTCGTCTTCCAGCTTGTCCACGGGCACCACCGCGTTGACCAGCCCCATCTGCAGCGCCTGCTGCGCGTCGTACTGGCGGCAGAGGAACCAGATCTCCTTCGCCTTCTTGAGGCCCACGATCGACGCCAGCGTGCTGGAGCCGAATCCGCCGTCGAAGCTGCCCACCTTCGGACCCGTCTGCCCGAGGCGCGCGTTGTCGGCCGCGATGGTCAGGTCGCAGACCACGTGCAGCACGTGGCCGCCGCCGATGGCGTAGCCGGCCACCATCGCCACCACCGGCTTGGGCAGCGAGCGGATCTGCTTCTGCAGATCGAGCACGTTCAGGCGCGGGACGCCGTCCTTTCCGACGTACCCCTGGTCGCCGCGGATGCGCTGATCGCCGCCCGAGCAGAACGCTTCCTTGCCCTCGCCAGTCAAGACGACCACGCCGACTTCCGGGTCCTCGCGCGCATCGTTGAACGCCCAGGACATCTCGAAGAGCGTCTGCGGGCGGAACGCGTTGCGGACCTCGGGTCGATCGATGGTGATCTTCGCGATGCCCTGCCACTTCTCGTACCGGATGTCCTCGAACCGGCGCGCTTCCTTCCACTGCGGCTTCATGTCCGTTCTCCTTCGTTCTGCGTGAAGAACCCGGCGATCGCCTCTGCGAACCGGGCGGGCGTCTCGAGATGGGGGGAGTGGCCGCAGCGGGGCAGGAGCCGGAGGCGCGCGTCCGGGATGCGCTCGGCCATCTGGCGCGCGATCTCGCTGAACTTCGCGTCACCCTCGCCCGCGAGGAGCAAGGTGGGGACGCGCAAGCGCGGCAGCTCGTCCCAGAGCGGCGGCTGCGCGCCCGCTCCGAGGTGGCGCAATGCGGAGGCGAGCCCCGCCGCGGAGCTCCGCAGCCGGCGCTCGCGCAGCGCGGAAGCGAGCGGGGCGGGCAGATCGCGCAGGCCCCAAAGCGTCGGATGCTCCTCCCACCGCGCCACGAAGGCGGCGACGCCCTCGCGCAGCGCCAGGCTGGCGAGCCCGGTGTCCTCCGCGCGGCGCCGATCGCGCTCGGCGGAATCCTGGATGCCGGGAGAGCCGCTCTCCAGGACCAGGGCACGGATGCTCGCGGGGTGGCGGAGCGCAAATGCGAGCGCGAGCCGCGCGCCCATCGAGTAGCCGGCCAGGAAGAACGGCTCGCGGGGGAGCGCATTCCACAGCGCTTGCACCGCGTCGTCCCAGCCGGTCGCCTCGGGACTCCCGCCATGACCGGGTAGGTCGGGCGCCGTGACGCGAAAGCGCGCACCCAGGGCTTCGCGCAGGTGATCGAAGGCGCTTCCCGCTCCGCTGAAGCCGTGCAGGAGGACCAGCGGCGCGCCGCTTCCCCAGGTGGTCGCCGCGAGCGTCACGGGCCCTCCAGCGCGGCGGCGACGATGCGCTGCAGCTCGCGGTGCTTCTCGACGTTCGCCGTCCGCTCGGTGCGCACCTCGACGATGTGCAGGCCGTTTCCCAGCGCCTCGCGGATGCAGGCTCGCAGCTCGCTCGCGGTGCGCGGGCGGGACAGGCGCGCGCCGCAGAGTGCGGCCAGGTGCGAGAGATCGAGGCCGTGCGGGGTGGCGGAAGGCCGAGCCGGCGCGCGGCAAGCAGGCCCGAGAGGTCGTGCAGCAGGGCGAGATCGCCGAGCAGGGCCGCCGCGGGTTGGCCGGTGGCCGCGGCAGCTCCCAGCGCGCTCGACACGATCCCGTCGATCCCGTTCACGCCCCGGTTCGCCAGGACACGCGCCTCGCCCGCCGATGCCCAGGCGTCCAGGTCGCGTACGGGCATGCTGCTCGACACGAAGAGAAGCGCCTCGCGAGGCAGCGCGGCCGCCAGCGCCCGGGCCACCGACGGCTCGGAGAGCTGCGCCTCGTCGGCGAACGCCGCCTCCAGCGCGGCGCGAGTGCGGCGCTCCGCGACCAGCAACTCCGCCCCGGGCCCCGGCTCGCGCCGCTGCACGCGCCTGGCTAGCTCCACGCAGGCGCGCACCGGTTCGCCGCAGATCGCCAGCGAGGCCGAGTGCCCCGGATCGAAGAGCGCGCCATCCTCGGAGAGACAAAGCGTCCAGGCAGCGCTCGCGTCCAGCCACTGCTGCAGCGTTTTCGAGGTGAGCCCGCCCCCGATGCGCACCACCGCTTCGGGGCGGACGGCACGCGCCAGGGATTGGTGCTTCAGGAGAGCGTCGTAGTGCGCCACCGGCTCGGGGAGGCGGAACCGCACCTGCGAGGCCGCCTCGGCGAGCACGGGATAGCCGAGCGATTCGGACAGCGCCCGCACCGCGCGCGGCAGATCGTCCCATGCGTCGCGCGGCCCGCAGACGATGACGCCTCGCGGGCGCCGGGACAGCTCTCGCGCCGCCGCATCCAGCGCTGCCTCGTCCGGCTCGAGCTTGCCCGGCGCAATGCGCACCGCCGGGGGGACGTCGGCCGGCCCCCCCGAAAAAAAATAATTTTTTTTTGGGTCGTCCGGGCGGGGCCCCGGCGGGGTGAGCGGCATGAGCGGCTCGCGGAACGGCGCGTTGAGGTGGACCGGGCCGCGCGGCGTGCCCAGGGCCCGGGCAGCCGCAGCGGCGGCCACCGCGCGCAGGTGCCGCAGCGCCTCCGGCGTGCCCTCCGGAATACCGAGATCGGCGAAGAACCGCACGTGCGTTCCGAACAGGTGCTGCTGGTCCAGCGTCTGCGGCGCGCCGAAGCCGTGCAGCTCGGGGGGCCGGTCCGCGGTTAGCGCGACGACCGGGACGCGGCTCGCCTCGGCCTCCAGCAACGCCGGATAGAAGTGCGCGCCTGCGGTGCCGGACGTCGCCACCACCAGCGCCGGCTTTCCCGTCGCCTTTGCTGCCCCGAGCGCGAAGAACGCGCCGCTGCGCTCGTCGACCACAGACCGGACGGCGAGCCGCGGCTCGGCGGCGCACGCGAGGGCGAGGGGAGTCGAACGCGACCCCGGACAGATCACCGCTTCCGAAGCGCCGGCGGCGCACAGCTCGTCGATCAGCGCGCGCGCCCACCACTCGTTGAGGCCGGCGCTCATCTGGGCGCCTCCAGCGCGTCGAGCAGCGCCCGCGCCTTGAGCTGCGTCTCCATCCACTCCGACTGGGGCGAAGAGCCCTCCACGATCCCCGCGCCGAGGAAGAGGCGCGCCGCGCCATCCGAGAGCAGCGCGCAGCGGAGCGCGACCGCCAGCTCGGCACGCGCGGGGCCGACGAGGCCGATGAGCCCGGCATAGAGTCCGCGGTCGAGGTTCTCGTGCTCTCCCAGGAACCGCACCGCGGCCGCCGAAGGGACGCCCCCGACCGCGGGCGTTGGGTGGATCGCCGCGACTAGGTCGGCGAGCCCGATGCCCGGGCGCAGGCGCGCGGCGATCGGCGTGTAGAGGTGCGCGACGGTGGCGAGCTCGCGCACCGAGGGCGAGGCGGGTACCTCGACCGTGTCCGAGATGCGCCGCAGCGCCGAGGCGATGTGCTCCACCACCCACTCGTGCTCCCTCAGATCCTTGGGGCGGCGGAGGAGCGCCGATGCTTCGGCAGGGCGGGCGGAGCCGGCCAGCGCCTCGGTGCGCAGGTGCGGGCCGTCCAGGCTGCAGAAATTCTCGGGAGTGGCGCCGACGAACGCGGCGCCGCCGTCCCCGGCGAGATGGAAGGTGCGGCACTGCGGATAGGCGCGCTCGAGGTGCGCCAGGAGGACGTCGACGGGCGGCGCGGCGGGCACGTCCATGGTGCGCGCGACCACCACCTTGCACAGCTCGCCGGCGCGGATCCGCCGGAGCGCCAGATCGACGAGCGCTTCCCAGCGCGCGCGTCCGTCCTGGAACACCGCCGCGCGTGGACCCACGGCCTGGCGCGGCAGAACGTCGCGCCCGGCCGCCGCCACCGCGTCGAAGGCGCGCCGCGCCCCGTCCAGCGCCGCATGCAGCGCGCCCGGCGTCTCCTCGCCCTCCGCCGCGAAGGCCGCGAGGTGACGCCGCCCGCCGTCCTCCCAGACGAGCAGCCTCGGCGCGGCGAACCGGACGGGGGCAAAGCCGCTCCAGGCGCGACGCGACGGGTCGAAGCCCACCGCGCCGAACCACGGGCCCGGTGGTCTGGGCCGCGCGTCCGCCGCGCCATCGAGCCAGGCGACCCCGTCGGGACGGGACAGCGCGCCGAGCAGGGCGGCCAGCCCTCCCGCGCCCGCCTCCCGCCGTAGCGCTTCGCCGTAGGCGCTGACGCGGAGCCCGCGCTCAGGGTGCGACCAGGAAAACCGCAGTGGACCCAGCCCAGGCGGCACGGGGCCGGACGGGGCCTCTGCGCAGACGCCCGCGAGCCTGGGGACCGCGGCGGTGTGCAGCGCCATCTCCTCGTCGCTCCTTCCTCTTGCTCCCGGTGGCGGGCCCCGCTACATACCACTTGTTTCAAAACGTTTTGAAGGCTCTGATGCAAGCGATTCGACAACCGCGTCCGCGACGCGACGCAGCGCCCGGGAGGGTCGGTTGAAGGCGGCCGGCGAAGATGCGCGCCTCGCCCAGCGGCGCCCAGGCGGCCCGACGACCCTGGTGCGGCTCCAGGGGCCGAGGGGTGCCGTCGAGCTGGGAGGCCGCGCATTCGTCGTCATGGCCGGCCCCTGCGCGGTGGAGAGCGCCGCGCAGGTGGAGGAGGCCGCGCGAGCGGTCGCCGAGGCGGGTTGTGCGGTCCTGCGCGGTGGCGCGTTCAAACCGCGCACGAGCCCGTACGCCTTCCAGGGCCTCGGTGCGGAGGGGGCGCGGCTCCTGTTCGAGTCGGCTCACCGGAACGGGCTGGCCGCGGTCACCGAGGTGATGGAGCCCGCCCAGCTTCCCGCGCTCGAGCGCGCCGCGCTGCTCCAGATCGGCGCGCGCAACATGCAGAACTTCACGCTGCTGCAGGCGCTCTCGCGACTGCGGCGGCCGGTGCTGCTCAAGCGCGGTCCCGCGGCCACGGTGGAGGAGTGGCTTCTCGCGGCCGAGTACCTCCTCGCGGGAGGCAACGACCAGGTGGTCCTCTGCGAGCGCGGCATCCGCACCTTCGAGACGGCCACGCGCAACACGCTGGACATCTCCGCCGTCGCGCTGGCGAAGCAGCGCACGCACGCTCCTCGTCGAAGTGCACACGCGGCCCGAGGAGGCGCTGAGCGACGGTGCGCAGGCGCTGCGGCCGCGCGAGCTGCGCGAGCTGATGGACCGCCTCGCGCCGGTGGTCGACGCGGTCGGACGCGTCCTGTGGCGTCCGGAGCCCGCCCGCCGGGCGGTCCTGCGGTGAGCGAACAGGTCCGTGAGATGTTCGCCTCGATCGCGCGCCGCTACGACGCGGCGAACGAGGTCCTGTCCCTGGGCGTCCATCGCGGATGGCGCCGCGCGGCGGTGCGGCTCTCCGGCGTGGTACACGGAGACCGCGTCCTCGACTGCGCGACGGGCACCGGAGACCTCGCGCTGGCGTTCAAGCGCGCCGTCGGGCCCACCGGCGAAGTCGTCGGGACGGATTTCTGCGCCGAGATGCTGGCCTCGGCGCCGGCCAAGGCGCGCCGAGCGGGCCTGGAGGTCCGCTTCGAGGTGGCCGATGCCCTCGCGCTGCCGTACGCGGACCGCTCGTTCGACGTCGCCTCGATCGCGTTCGGGATCCGCAACGTCGACGATCCGCTTCGCTGCCTCCGCGAGATGGCCCGCGTCGTCCGTCCGTCCGGCCGGGTGGTGGTGCTCGAGTTCGGCCAGCCGCGCGGCCCGTTCGGCGCGCTGTTCCGCGTCTACAGCCGGCAGGTGATGCCCGCGATCGGCGGGCTGCTCACCGGCAACCGCTCCGCGTACGAGTATCTCCCCCGGACCGCGGCGGCGTTCCCCGCAGGCGACCGCTTCCTCGCCTTGATGGAGGAGGCCGGCTCGTTCTCGCAGCGCAGCGCGACCCCGCTGCTGGCCGGAACCGCTTACGTCTACGTCGGCACCGTGGCCTGAACGCATCCCGCTCCGAACTTGTCCCGGGACTCATCATCGGTCACTTCGCTCATGCGTCCCGCCGGGTTCCCGGAGCACGAGAGCGTGCACTCCGCGCCCGCGGACAAATCACGCTGGGGTCTCCCTTGCTTTTCAGGGGAGAATCGAGCGCAACGGCGGCGAGGATCTCACGTCGTGCTCAGGCTGCGGCAGCGGTTGCTGCGACGAGCGCGAACGGGAGTCGCTGCGTTTGGCCCCTCTCATCTCGGCCAGACGCTCCGACACTCGGTCAGTCGATCTCCAGGGCACGCGCTCCTGCAGGCACGCTCCCCAGTGTCACCCATGCGCCCGGTTCGGACCGTTCGGGATTAGACACTTAGTTCAGCGGCTGAACTACGTCTCGCCGTCTTCACAGGTCTGCCGCCTTCAGATGTCCCCGAGCCCCGTGCTCCACGGCCTGCGGGCGCTGCGATTTTCCGTTTTGAGGGCTCCGGACATGCGCCGGCGCTTCGTTGGCCCGAGGACTTCCGCTGAAAAGCAACGGAGACCCCAGTGCGACTCGTCCTCGGATGCGGAATGCCACCCGCTGCTCGAGGGGCTACGCGCCGCTCCCGAGGCGAGAAGTGATGAATGATGAGTCCCGGGGCGAGTTGGATGGTTGCGATGGTGTCCCCGAATCCGCCAAACCTATCCAACGCGAGCTGGAGCGCCTCGTTGCCCCGGCATCCTCAGAGCTCGGGGAACATGACGATGCCCGGCTTGAAGTACAGGCCGAACGTTCCCGCCAGCTCGCCGAAGAGAACGACCTCGTCGGAGCTGCTGCCGACTACCAGCGAATAGGTGCGCGTCTCGCGGGCGCTGCGCAGCACCACGCCGCAATCGGCGGCCGCCTGCCAAGACCGAACGTCACCGAGCCGATCCAGGTCTGCGGCAGGCAGAGCGGGCTCAGTGAGCAGCGCGTTCTTGCTCAGCGGCTCGCGCGCGCTGCCGCCGGGATCTCCGAGAAGCCGTTGCGGCGCCTCGAACTGCGCCTGGAGAACCGCTTCTGACCAGCGGAGGGGCTTCACGTCGGGGGCATCGGGGAGGTCTGCGTGATCGGACCGAAGGCGATTCCAGTCCGACAACGCGATCATCGGTGCGCCTCGCTGGCGGATGAAGCTGGGCGCAGCGTACTCGCTGAGACTGTACGAATCAGCGCCCTCCTGGTACGCGCGTGGCGATGCGACGAGCACGATGAAGCCCGGTACTCTGCGCGACGCCACGTAGTTGCCGGTCGCGCAGTGCGCGAAACCGCAGCAGGTACAGATCTCGACTTGAATGGGATCGTCGGACCACTCCACCCGGCCCATCATGTTCACCAGCGTCACGCCGTCAGCGACGAGCGCCAGATCCCGATGATAGCCTTGCCCGCTCGACTCGAACGAGAAGGACCGCGGCTCGGTCTGCAGGTCGGTGACCATCCACATGGCGTTCCTCGAGTCCCTTCACGCGCCGGTCTACGCCTCTTCTCCAGCGCGCGAGCATGCCAGGAGGTTCTGCTCTTTGCAGGAGGAAGCCATCACAACGGCAGCCTTGAGGGCATCTTCCGCGCTGCGCCAGTGCAGATGTTGGAGAAAATTGGTGGAGGCGGCGGGAATCGAACGCGGACGCAACGCCACGATGTGCCGCATGGAATCCGATCGATCCTGTCGCCCCGCCCGCTTAGCCCGCCGCAGACACGATGGCAGATGGCACGTTCCGAGAACACCTGTACCAACCTGTACCAAGCTCGTGGACCACGGCGCACCCTGCCCTGCGTCGATTCTATGACTCACCCGCTCCTCCGTCACCGGCGTGCAGGCTGT
>VBKO01000348.1 GCA_005888115.1 Deltaproteobacteria bacterium | reverse complement strand
CCGTGTAACGCGGATCGGCGCGGAGGTTGCGCAGGAAAGGGTCGATCTTCAGCCAGCGCAGCTCGAGATCATGCCGGGCATAGGCGCGCTCCAGCCATTCGAATGCGCTATCGCGCTCACCGCGCCAGGCGTGGACCAGCGCGACCCGATAGGCGACGTTGCCTTGAGGTCCTTCTTCCTTAGCGGCAAGAGCATCGAGCGCCTGCCGGGATTCCCGCGCGTGGCCCATCTCGTGCTGGGCGATCGATACGAGCATCAACCGGTCGACCTCGCCAGGCACCTTCTCGATCGCAACCAAAGCCTTCGCCGCGTGACCTTGGAGCAACTCGATCGCGGCGAGCGACTTGGCAGCAAGGACATTGTCGGGAGAGATTTCCTGGGAACGACCAAACGCGTCTCGGGCAGCCACGAGCTGCCCATCCTGCATGAGGTAGCCGCCTAGATTCATCCAAGCGTAGACGCTGAGCGGATCGATCTCGATCACTTTCCGCTGGGTCGCGAGCGCCTCTTTCAAACGTCCCAGCTTTTGTACCAGGGTCGCGTAGAGTTGCAAGGCGAGTTCGGTCCTGGAGCTGAGTGCCAGAGCTCGCTCCAGGTCGTTCTGTGCGCGCGCCCAGTCCCAGAAAAATTGTGAGCGGATCCATCCGCGGACGGCATAGCCTCCTGCGTATTCGGGGTCCAGCGCGATGGCCCGCTCGGCCGCATCGAGCGCGTCACGCGCCTGCGGCTGGACCTGGGCGCGGGGAGCATCGAGGGCGATGTCTCCGCGCGCGATCGCAAGCCACTCCCACGCCGGGACGTAGGATGGTTCCAGGGCGACGGCCTTCTCGAGCGCCGTCACGGCGCGGCGATTGCCCTCTTCCGTGCCGACGAGCGCCAGCGAGCGGCCGAGCAGAAAGTGGCGGTACGTCTCGGGGTTCCGAGCCGGACGGACCTTCGAGGAGAGCGCCGCACCAGGCAAGAGCTTCACTTTGAGCGCCTCGACCACGGCCGTCGCGAGCTCGGCCTGCACCTTGAAGATATCGGTGAGATCGCGATCGTATTGCTTCGACCAGAGGTGGTAGCCGTCGGCGGCGTTGATGAGCTGGGCCGTGATGCGAACGCGGTCGCCGGACTTGCGCACGCTGCCTTCCAGCAGCGTCGATACGTGCAGCTTGGCAGCGATGCTCGCGAGATCCTCGTTCTTCCCCTTGAAGTAGAAGGACGAGGTCCGCCCCACCACATTGAGGCCATCGACCTGAGCAAGCGCGTTGAGGATCTCCTCGGTGATCCCGTCCGAGAAGTACTCCTGTTCCTTGTCCGAACTGAGGTTGACGAAAGGGAGGACGGCGACGGAAGGCATGAGTTTTCCGGTCGTCTGCGAAGAGCTCGTCGTCGGCTTGGCGATCCCGCGCACGAGGAAATACCAGACCGTGCCGGGAGTCGCCGCGAGCACGCCGATGCCGACGAGCACCAGCGCGAGGCGGGCGCCCCTCAGACCACCGGGAGCTGCAGCAGCCGGCGTCCGTTCGATCCGGCCGGTTTTCACGTCGAAGATCCAGGCAAGACTGACGACCACCGGGAAGCCGACCGCGAGCGCCGCAACGACGTACGACAGCACCGCGTCGGGCCAATGCAGCCCGTGCATGATCGGTTCGATGATCTGGAGCACCGCAAACGCGGCGATGCCGTACGCGACGAGAGCGCGGAACACGCGACGGCGCTGTAGCTCCACGACGAGCGACACCAGTTGCCCCACGGCTCGCCTAGGGTGAGCCTAGCACGAAGCGCCGGCAGCGCTGCGCCTTCTAGTTTCGGGCACGCGCCCCCTGGTTCCGGGTTTGGTCTTTCAAGGTTGGATTTGCGATGCGGGTGCGAGCCGAGTGAATGACTTCGCAGAGGAGTTCCTCGACGTCTACGCGGCGACCAACAACAAGTACTCGACGCTGACCGCCAAGAAGTCCGCCTTCAAGCACCATCTCCTTCCCGCATTCGGGCGCTACCGGCTCGACGAGATCGGGATGCGCGACCTCGAGGCCTACAAGGCGAAGAAGCTCGCCGCGGGCCTCAAGCCGAAGTCGCTCAACAACCACCTCATCATGCTGCGCAAGGCGCTCTCCGTCGCCGTGGATTGGGAGCTGCTCTCGCACGTGCCCAAGGT
>VBKO01000567.1 GCA_005888115.1 Deltaproteobacteria bacterium | reverse complement strand
TCCTACGTTGGTTGCGGCGTTCGCACGCCCCCTTGCGCCACCCCGCTGCCGCCGATCACCAGCCTCGACGGCCCCGGCTCGGAAGGTCTGGGACTGCGCCAGAGGTACAGCGTGACCATGGTCCGCCGCGGTCAGCGGCTAAAGCTGGCCGAGGGCCTGATCGCAGTGCCGTCGAATGTGGGCCCGAGCACGACGCCGAGCTACGACACGCTGGCCGCGCAAGGGGTCTACCCGCTCCCGAACGACATCCGCGTGTTCGCCGGCCAGCGCGGTGACCCGTTCTACATCGATCTGGGAGCCACCTTCGACACCCTGAACTTCCGCAGAAACCCGCCGCTGCTGACAGCCGCCGAGGACGCCAACGACGACGTCAATCCCTTCGGCATCGATACGATCGGCAGCTCCAACATCCAGACGATCGCGCTGGAAGTGCCTGCAAGCCTGCTCACCGTGGACCACAAAGGCCCGGGCGAGACCGAACATGCGAGGCTTGGCGCCTACGCGAGCACCAGCCGACGCAAGGTCACCGTCCTGACCGCTCCAACGCGGAGCGGTGAAGGCGACGAAGACGAGGATGAAGTTTCGAAGAGCGCCGGCCCATGGGTACAGATCCAGCGCCTCGCCAATCCCCTGGTCAACGAGGCGATCATCGGCACGGACGACAAGGACCGCTGGAACGCGACGGAGCCAGAAGAGGAGAGGCAGTTCCTCGACTACTATCTCAACCCGCGTCTGGCCCTGGCCCTCCAGCTCGTCTTCGGCGTGCCGGCGGCCACGTCGGGACGGCAGGACCTCGTCGACCTGCTCCTGAAGTACGAGCCGGGCGACAAGCGCCTCTCCGAGCTGCTCCGCGTCGATCTGAGAACGCCGCCAACGCCGCTGGCTGCGCAGAGGCGCATGACGGTGCTCGCCACTCCGCCGGA
>VBKO01000566.1 GCA_005888115.1 Deltaproteobacteria bacterium | reverse complement strand
GGCCCATCCGGCCGCAGTGGCCCAGCGGCGGCGCGGCGCGCGATCGAAGAGTCGTGTCTCGATCCGGCGCCAGACCCGGTCCGGCAGATGCGTGTCGATCAGGGCGCCGGAGAGAAGCCGCGCCACTGCCTCGGCGCGCGCGAGCGCTTCGGCGCAGCCCTCGTGGGTGATCGACTCCGCCAGATGTGCGCGCGCGATCGCCCGGTCGTCCGGGTCGAGAGCGTCCAGCGCCAGCGCCGAAGTCAGCTCCTTGAACTCGGAGCAGGTCACGGGGGCGCCTCCAGAAGGGCCTCCGCCAGCTTCTCCATTCCGAGGCGGATGCGCGTCTTCACCGTACCCAGCGCCTCGCCGGTGGCGCGCGCGATCTCGCTTTGTGTGAGGCCGCCGAAGTATGCCAACTCCACCGTCCGTCGTTGCTCGGCCGGGAGGACGGCGAGGGCCGTGCGCACCCGGGTCCGCTCCTGCTGCCGGACGGCGGCCTCGGACGGCGGCGGCTCGGGGTCCTGCGGCGGCTCCGCGGCAAGCGTGCGCATCGTATTCTCGGCGCGGGTGCGCTCGCGCAGCCGGTCGATCGCGCGGCTGCGCGCCATCGCCGCGATCCAGGAGCCCGGCGTCCCACGCTCGGGCCGGTACTCCGCGGCGCGACGCCAGATCTCGACGAATGTGTCCTGCACCACCTCTTCGGCTTCCTCGGTCGACCCCAGGATGCGCAGCGCGATCGCCATCGCGCGCCCCGCGAAAGAATCGTACGCCGAGCGAAGGGCGCCGCGCTCGCCGCGCGCGATCCCTGCGATGACCTCCTCGACGCCTGCTCCAGCGGCGGCGGCGAGCAGAATCCAGAGCAATTGCACGACCATGGAGCATCCCGCAGGGTCCGCCATCGTGCAAGCACTGCTTCCGATCATGCGCCGGCCAGCACGTTGCAAGTCATGCACCGAGTTACGGCGGGGAGGGATGCGCGGATTCGCAGCGGGTGCCTACTTCGTCGCGCTGGCGTTCGCCATGGGCCGTTGCAGCTCCGCATGGCGAAAGCAAGTGACGAGATGATCGTTGACCATCCCGACCGCCTGCATGAACGCGTAGCAGATCGTCGGCCCGACGAAGCGGAACCCGCGGCTGACCAGCGCCTCGCTCATGCGGTCCGACTCCCGTGTCCGCGCCGGGAGCTGACGCAACGAGCGGCGCGCATTCTGCCTGGGCACTCCGCCCACGAAGCTCCACAAGAATTCGTCGAACGAGCCTTCCTTTTCCTGGATCTCGAGGAACGCCCGCGCATTCGAGAGAGCGGATTCCACCTTCTGCCGGTTGCGCACGATGCCCGGGTCCTTCAGGAGCTTCTCGATGCGGCGGCGGTCATAGCGCACCATGCGCTCCGGATCGAACCCATCGAACACCTCGAGGAAACGCGCTCTCTTGTTCAGGATCGTGGACCAGGAGAGCCCCGCCTGGAAGCCGTCGAGCACGAGCTTGGCAAACAGCTCGCGGTCTCCATGGAGCGGAACGCCCCATTCGCGGTCGTGGTAGTCGAGCATGAGCGGGCTCGCGTTCAGCCCCGCCCAGCAGCGCCTGACGATGGCGGCTGCCGGCGTCGGGCTTATCCCTGCTGCCTTTGCTTGCGTATCCATGAGCGCACCGAGGATAGCAGCATCGCTCACGGGGCGCCGCAGAGCAGCTGGCTGCTACTCGTCGAACTCGTCGGTGGTCCGCTGCGCATCCGGGAGCTGCTCGTCCAGCGACTGCCGGTAGCGGATGCAGCCCCGCAAGAACTG
>VBKO01000347.1 GCA_005888115.1 Deltaproteobacteria bacterium | reverse complement strand
CGGCAGCAGGGCGAGCGCGACGGCCCACAACGCCGCCAGCTCCGCCGCCCACGCCGGCGCGCCCGGCCAGACCATCTGCGGCGCCACGACCAGCGAGAGCGGCAGGAAGAACTCCACGTCGCGGAGCAGGTTGCGCGCGATCACCGCCTGCGGCGTGAGGGGACCGCCGGCGGCGTCGATCACGCGGATGCCGAGAAGCCGCTTCCCCGGTGTCTGGCCCTGCCAGCGGATCTCGAACCACATGAAGTAGAAGCTGCGCAGGAGGAAGGAGGCGAGCAGGATCGCCGCCACGACCAGGTGATCGAAAGCGTCCCGGCCGATCAGCACGGTGGTCATCGCGATGCCGAGCAGCGCCGAGGCAATGGAGACGAACGTCAGGTCGATGAGGAACGCGCCCAGCCGGTCTCCCGCGCCGGCGAGCGTGAATCGCAGCGGCACGCCCTCGGGCGTCAGCAGGTCGCGCTCGCGCCGCGCACCGCTCGGAATCACGCCTTCCTCCCCGCCCGCGTGAAATACAGGGTCCACACCGCCGCGCTGGAGAGCGCCACTGCGTAGCGGATCGGCGTGGAATGCACGAGCTGCCGGAACACTCCTTCGATGCAGCCCGCGATGAGGAACATCGCCACGGCGCCGACCACGACCACGCCCGCCTCGCGGCCCCGCAGCGCCAGGTTGCGCAGCCGCGTGTGCCGTCCCGGGAAGACGAGGCTCTCGGCCAGCGCCAGCCCGCCGGCCGCACAGAGGAGAAGCGCGAGGATCTCGGTCACCCCATGAGGCAGCAGCCATCCCCAGAATTGCAGGGCGAGCCCACGGCTGCCGTACAGCGCGGCGAACGCGCCCAGAATCAATCCGTTCATGAAGGTGAGCAGGAACACCGGCACGCCGGCGGCGAACCCGAGGGCGAACGACAGCATGCCGATGCGGGCATTGTGGCTGAAGAGGAAGCTGGAGAACGCGGCCAGCTGTGCCTCGGCGCCGCCCGCGTCGTGCTCGAGAGCCGCCCGCAGCTCTTCGGTGGTCGAGGAGGGGTCGCGGCCCTGCGCGTAGTCGTCGGCGACGAAGGCGTGGAACCGCTCCGGGTCGTCCAGCACCTGTACGGCGGCGGTGGCCGCACCCAGCGCGAGGAACAGCGCGGCGAGGCAGAGGTGCGCGCGCAGCCCGCGGACCGCGCGGGGGAAGCGCTCGGCGGCGAATCTTCGCACCGAATCGCGCAGGTGCTGGCGGACGCCGTACACGGCGAAGTGCGCGCGCGCGGCGAGCCCGTCGAGATAGTCGACCACGTTGCGGTCCAGGGAGATGGCGCGCGCCACGCTCAAGGACGACAGCGCGGACTGGTAGAGCGCCGGCAGCCGGGCGAGCTCCTGCGCGGAAAGGCCGGAGACGCCGCGCTGGTCGGCGCGCGCGAGCAGGTCCTCCAGCTCGCGCCAGACCCGCTCGCGCTCGCGGCGGAACTCGTAGCTCTTGAGCCGCAGCATCAGACCAGCTCCCGGCGCTTGATCTCGAAATAGCGGTTGAGCAGCTGCACCGAGATGGAGGAGGGCGTCGCGTCGACGGTGTGTACCCCCAGGCGGCGCAGCCGCCGCAGCACGACGTCCCTTTCGCGCGCCAGGTCCTGCGCGACCACGGCGCGGTGCAGGTCGGCGAGCGAGGCCGGCCGGCGTTCCGCCAGCTCGTCCAGCCCCGCGTCGCGCAGGGCGACGAACAAGACCAGGTGCCGGCGGGAGAGCCGGTCGACGTTCTCCAGCATCAGCTCCGCCGCGATCGTGTCGGTGAACTCGGTGAGCAGCACAGGCCTGCACGTTGCCCTGCGGCTCGGCGAAGCAGCGCACCTTCTCGTCGAAGCCGAAGAGCCCGACGCGATCGCCAGTGCGCAGGCAGAAGTAGGAGAGCAGAAGGCCCCCGTTGATGGCGTGATCGAGGCGCGGGATGCCGACGAGCGGCTCGCGCATGAGGTGGCCCGTGTCGATCGCAACCACCACCTGGTGGTTCCGCTCGGCGCGGAACTCCTGCGAGAGGAGCTTGCGGTGCCGCGCCGATGCCTTCCAGTTCATCGCCCGGTGATCGAGGCCCGCCTGGTATTCGCGAAGCGCCTCGAACTCGGATCCGTCTCCGGTATACCGCTCCACCTTGATCCCGGAGAGAAACTGGCGCGCGCCGAAGAAGCGGAGCGCCGTCCGGCGCACCGCGCGCACGTTGGGAGCGATCGCCACCGTCAGGTCGAGCGGATGGCGCAGCTCGCGCTGGACGAGTCCCAGCGGGCCTCGCCAGCGGACCCAGAGCGCCCGCAGGCGGGCCTCGCCGCGGCGCAGGGCGACCAGCGGCACGCGTAGAGGCACGGCGGGCGAGACCTTCTGCTCCGGCTGCGGCATGAAGAGCGGGTCCAGATCGCACAGCGCGCTCGCGCGCCGCCAGGAGTCTGGCGCGCCGACCTCGATGCACAGCTCGCCCGGATCGTCTCCGATGTACAGCAGCCGAGGCGCGGTCGCCGAGATGCGCAAGGAGCGCGGCGAGGCGGCGAGCAGCGCGTCGGCCCCGGCCAGCAGCCCGGCGGAGCCGACGAACGCAACCCAGACCCGCCACAGCCCCGGTGAAACGAATACCGGGAGCAGCGCCACCGCGATCCCGGCGGCGGCGAGCAGGATCGCGGCGCGGGTCGGCCGGATCATCGGGGCGCCGGCACCTGATCGAGCACTTGCCGGAGCGCGGACTCAGTGGTGGTCCCCTCGATCTCCGCGCCGGGCGCGAGGACCAGCCGGTGCCGCAGCGTGGGCTGCGCGAGGTGCTTCACGTCGTCGGGGATGACGTAATCGCGGCCTTGCAGCAAAGCCCAGGCGCGCGCCGCGGTGGCCAGCATGTTGGCCGCGCGGGGCGATGCCCCGGCGATGAACTGCGAGCGGCGGCGGGTCTCGCGGACGAGATCGACCACGTAGGAGACGACCTCTTCCGACAGCCGGATTGCCGCCACCAGCCGGCGCATCTCCTGGAGCTCCTGCGGCCCGGCCACCGTCTCGATGCCGAACTCCGCCAGCGACGGGAGCGCGGTCCGGTGCCCGTGCAGGCGTACCATCTCGCGTTCCTCGTCGCGGCTCGGGTAGTCGACGACGACCTTGAAGAGGAACCGGTCGAGCTGCGCCTCGGGCAGCGGATAGGTGCCCTCCTGCTCGATGGGGTTCTGCGTGGCGATGACCAGGAAGCTCGACCCGAGCGGGTGGGTGCGGCCGTCGATGGTCACCGTGCGCTCCTGCATGGCCTGGAGGAGCGCCGCCTGCGTCTTGGGCGGCGTGCGGTTGATCTCGTCGGCGAGCAGCAGCTCGGTGAACACCGGACCCTTGCTGAGCATGAACTGGTTCGTCTGGAAATTGAACAGGTTCGTGCCGATCACGTCGCCCGGCATCAGGTCGGGCGTGAACTGGATCCGGTTGAAGGACAGGTGAAGCGCCGCGGCGAAGCTGCGCGCGATGAGCGTCTTCGCCGTCCCCGGCACGCCTTCGAGGAGCACGTGCCCCTCGGAAAGGAGCGAGGCGAGCAGCAGGTCGACGACGGTGTCCTGGCCCACCACGATTCGCCGCACCTGATCGCGCACGCGCTGGCAGACGGCGCGGACCTCATTCGGATCCATGCAGCATCCTCGTCCTCCACAGGTGAATGCGCCTCGCCGATTCCAGGAGCGCGGCGGGTGAGCTGGCCGCGGCCCCCGCCTCGCCGCGGAGCGCTTCGACCGTCGGCAGGCGGGCCCGGGTCCCGATCCGATCCAGCCAGGCATCGAGGGTCCCTCCGCGCAGCTCGCCGGGCGCATGCAGGGCGGCGGCGACCTCCTGCAGCGAGCTGCGCAGGTATCGGTCCAGCGCGTGCGCGGAGTGCCCGCCGAAGCGCAGCAGCTCCGCCATGCTGTCGATTAGCGCCGCCTTCCCTGCGGGCAGCGGCGGCTCCGCGGGCAAAGGTGCCCCGAAGCGGCGCATCCCTCCCCACAGCAGGATCGCCGCCGCGAGCAACGCCTGGATGACGGCGAGCACGAGCGGGAAGCGGAGCAAGGCGCGCCAGGGACCCTCGTCGTGCGCACCGCCGTGGAAGGACTCGTCGAACTGCACCCCTCCACCTTGGCGGAGCCGCTCGATCAGCGCGACGGCGAGGCGGGCATCGTCGCCGCGCTGCAGCCCGTGATTGGAGAGCAGGTCGGGATCGGCGAGTACCAGGAGCTTCCCCCGGTGTGTGGATCGCTCGCCCACGAGCAGGCGACCCTTCGAGGAGAGCACCGGTTGAAGGTCCTTGCTCACGAGCAGCTGCGCCGAGCGGAGGTCGGCCACGCCGTGCAGGTCCCCAGACCAGGTGGCGCCGGCGATGGACTCGGCGACGCGTGTGACCTGGCCCGCGATGCCCGCCGCCGCCAGCACCTCGGCGGGAACCGACGCGGGCAGCAGCTCCGCGGAAGCCAGATAGCCGCGGCGCGCCGGATCCGGGCTGCCGGTCCATTTCGGGAGCACGAGCAGGGCTCGCGGCGTTTCCTCGAGAAGCTGCCTCAGGCGGAGGCCCTCGCCCGGCGCGCGCTCGCGGCTGAGCGACGGCTCGGCGATCACTACCGCCGTCCCGGGCTCGGGCCGGGAGGCGCGCCCGACCACCACGCGAATCTCCAGGCGTCGCAGAAGCTCGACGAAGGCTCGGTGGCCTAGAGCTCCGCGGCCGCGGGCGGTGGGGCGCACGGCGCCGCGCGGGCCCTTTTCGCCCGGGGTGAGGATCGCGAGCAGCAGGCCGCCGAGGAGCGAGGCCGCCGACAGCGCCACCAAGCCCACGAGCGTGGCGCGGCGGAAGGGCGCTTCCGAGATCAACCGGCACCCCCGAGCGCCGCGGCGAGGTGGCGGAAGCGATCGGCGCAGAGCCGGTAGTCCTCCTCCGACGCGGGCCGGCCGGCGAAGGTGCAGGTCTCGACCGCGCCGACCAGCCCTGCGAGTGCTTCACGCGCTTGGCCGGGATAGGAAGCGCGCTCGAGCACTTCACGGCTGGTCCATCCAGGCGCCAAGGCGATGCCCCGGCCGCGCAGGAGCTGCTCGAAGGTCCTGAGGAGCAAGACGTGGATCGCCTCCGCGAATCGACCTTCGCGCGCGAGGGCCTGCGCGTCGCGAAGCGGAGCGTCGGACAAGGCGGGCGAAAGCTCCGCGCCCGGTTCCTCGAAAGGAGGATCGCCGAGCGCACCGGGGAAGAGACGCTGCGCCACGTACATGGCAGCGAGCACCGCACCGACGACGGCTCCGGCCCAGACCAGCACGCGCAGCACCTCGGCGAGCGGGCCCAGATCGAAGAGCAGCTGCTCGGCCCGGAGCGGGTCGGGACGCGCCGCCGCGGAATCCGTCATGGATGCCGCCCCCGGCAGCTCGGTCTGGTACTCGCCGGCGCGGTAGACCTGCTCCACCGCGCGCGCCACGTCCGCTGCGGGTGCGGCGGCGAGCGAGGCGAGCAGGAGCGGAAGCACGCCTGGCATTCTCGCCGATTCCGGCGCGGGCCCGAAGCGGCGGCGCGCTCAGAAGGCGAACCCGAGGCGCATGGACAAAGGAGAGTTCTTCGGGTCGGCCAGGAAGTCGACCGCCTCGACGAGGAAGTCGTACCAGAAGTGGATGGCCACGGGTGTGGACAGCTCGTACCCGGCGTCGCGGTAGGTCCAGCCGAGATAGCTACCCAGCACCGTGATGAACGGCACCGCCGCGTAGAGGTACTTCACCCGGTCGCGCGCATCGATGAACGGCAGGTTGCCGGCGTGCAAGAGGCCGAACGCGAGCGAGGAGTACGCCCAGCCGCGCGTCTCGTCGGTTGCGCGCGCCCATCCCGACTGGAGCACGCCCCGGAACGCCGTCTCCTCCGCCACCGCGACGTGGGCGAAGAGCGCGGCGCCGATGGCGCCCGCGATCGGATATCCCACGGCGTCGTGGAGCTGGGTGCCGAAGAGCACAGGCTCGGTCCCGAGATTGCGCGTATCGAGGGGGCCGTCCACCAGGCGCGAGAGAAGCAGGCTCGCCGCGAGCGCCCCCGCTACGCCGCCCCACACCGCCGGCCGCGCGAGGACGCGCGGCTGGAACGGCGCGCGCAGCAATTCTGGGAGCGTCTCCTGCGGGACGAAGCGCAACCCCTCGGCGCGCTGAGCATCGAGCACCACGTCCATGGTGGAGGCGGTGAGCAGGTCGGCGTAGGCGAGCAGGGGCAATTGCGCGGCGGCGCTGGAGAAGCCGCGCGCCGCGCCCATCGCGATCGCTGTGCCCAGCTCCGCCGCACCCAGCACCGC
Organism: Deltaproteobacteria bacterium; assembly: GCA_005888115.1. Taxonomy (GTDB): domain Bacteria; phylum Myxococcota; class Myxococcia; order Myxococcales; family 40CM-4-68-19; genus VBKO01. The sequence goes on along the minus strand of VBKO01000347.1, from coordinate 1,791 downwards.
GAGTCCCTTGCCCTCGGCGGGGCGTCCGCACGTCATCTGACCCAGGCCGGGAAAGAACGCGGACAGCGGGGGCTTGCAGCCCGGCTCGGCGAACCGCGCCCGCGCCTCGATCTCGCGCTCGCCGGGCGGTTCGTCCGCGCTCCTCCGGACGGGATGCTGCGCGGTCGCGCACGCAGCGGTGAGCGAAAGCAGCGCGGCAGGGAACATCCTGCCGGGTACCGCGGCGGCTATGTTCCCGCCTCGATCTCGGTCTCGGACGCGCGCTGGTAGCGGTCGCTCGGATACGTGCCGAACACGTGGTCCCAGAGCGGCGAGGTGATGCCGTAGCGCACGCCGGGCGTCTGGAAGTGATGCACCAAGTGGTACTTGCGCATCCACTTCCCTACCGCGGTCCGCGGAACGGCGTGGTGCAAGTAGTAATGGGTCAGGTCGTACCAGACGTATCCGGCGACGAGACCCGCGAAGAACGGATAGTGGAGGTGCGGCCCGAGCGCCGCCTTGAGCGGGAACCAGAGCAGGAGCGCGATGATCGCCGTCACCGTCGGGGGCATGACCAACCGGTCCGGGTCGTACGGATAGTCGTGGTGGATGCCGTGGATCAGCCACGAGGCGTCCCGCTGCCATTCCACGTGCTCGTGCGGCTTCCAGTGGAAGACCCAGCGGTGCAGGATGTACTCGAGGAAGGTCCAGCCGAACACGCCGAGCGCGAACATGCCCAGCAGCGCGCCGCGCGACAGGCGCGGGTCTCGCGCTCCGTGCCACAGAAGCCACGCCGTGTACGGGCCCCAGATGAGCACCACGTGCCACGGGCGGACGCGGGAGAAATACTTCTCCACCCAGTCGACCTTGAACATCCGCGGGCTTCCGCGGCGCGGACGATCCAGGTCGGGGCGCGGAACGAGGTAGAACATGGCGGCAAGTGGCTTAGCGGATAGCGCCAGTACGCGCAAGGGAGACGGGATGGCAGGCGGACCTCCGGCCGTGGTGCGGCCCGCCGCGACGGTTGTGCTCCACCGGCCCGGCGCTTCCGGGCTCGAGGTCTTCTGGGTCCGGCGCGGCGAGCAGCTGCGCTTCGCGGGCGGGTTCTATGCCTTCCCCGGTGGACGGGTGGACGTGGCAGATGCCGCGCTGCCGCTGGCGAACGCCGAGGGCCTGCCCGCTTCCGAGGCGGCCTGCATCGCGGCCGCCGCGCGCGAGCTCTTCGAGGAGACCGGTGTCCTGCTCGCTCCAGGGGCGGCGCGCGTTCCGGCCGATGCCCGGCGGGCCGGCCGCGAGATGCTCGTCCGGCGCGAGCTGCCGCGCGCCAAGGAAGGGGCGTTCGCCGACTTTCTCGCGGCGCACCGGTTGACCGTTGACGCGCGCGCCTTCACGCCGGCCGGCCGATGGGTGACACCGCCCGCGCTGCCGGTGCGATTCGACGCGCGCTTCTACCTCGCCGAGCTGCCAGCGGGCGAGACCGCCGAAGTCTGGCCCGGCGAGCTGGTCGACGGGGAATGGGTGCGTCCAGAGACGGCCCTGCGGCGCTGGGAGGAGGGCACCGCCCTGCTCCACCCGCCGGCGTGGCACACGCTCCGGTCGCTCGCGCTGGGACTGCCGGCCGCGCTGCCCCTCCTGCAAGATCCGTCGCGCGCTCCCTGGGGATTGCCAGTGCACGACTGGGTGGTCGAGCGCATCGAGTTCCAGCGCGGCATCGTGGTGGTGCCGCTGCGCACGCCGACCTTGCCGCCGGCGACGCACACCAACTGCCTGTTGCTCGGGGACGAGGAGCTGTGGGTCGTCGATCCCGGATCG
>VBKO01000563.1 GCA_005888115.1 Deltaproteobacteria bacterium | reverse complement strand
GCCTGATCGAGCTGTTCCGGCAGAAGGGCTTTACGGTCGAGTACCACGACCCGTACTGCCCCCGGATGAAGGAGATGCGCCACCAGCCCCGGTACATGCTGGAGATGCAGAGCGTGCCGCTGGAGCAGGGCGTCGAGTGGGCCGACGTAGTGGTGATCGCCACCGACCACGACTCGATCGACTACCAGAAGCTGGTGCGCGACGCGAAGCTGGTGGTGGACAGCCGCAACGCGACGAAGAGCGTCACCTTCGGGCGGGACAAGATCAAGAGCGCCTGAGGCGTTGTTCCGCGCACCTCCGCCTACAGCGCCGTCGCGCTTGTGTCGCGCGCGACGGCGAGGCACAACAGGCGGATGGCCTTCGCCTTGTTGCTCTGCTCGCTGCTCGCCGCCGCGCCGGATCGGAACGATCCGCGCCAGCGGGTCCTGTCCGCCCTCGTCGAAGAGCTTTCCCGCTCGCAGAAGGACCTGCGCATCCGCGGGCACGAGGCTCCCTACTTCCTCTCGTACTCGGTGCGCGGCAGCGAAGCGCGCGAGGTCGGCGCGAAGTACGGCGCGATCTTCCTCGACCACGTCCGGCGCGAGCGCCGGCTGCAGGTCGACGTGCGGGTGGGGAGCTACGAATTCGACAACACCGGCTCGCAGGAGATGTTCGACTTCGACGGCCAGGACTCGGGCTATAGCGCGGGTCGGGAGGCGCCGCTCGACGACGACCCGGCCGCGCTGCGCAACGCGCTGTGGCTGCTCACCGACGATCTCTACAAGAAGGCGCTTTCGGCGTACCTCAAGAAGAAGGGCAAGGAGGTCTACCGGCCCGACGATCCGGAGCGGCCGCCCAGCTTCTCGCGCGAGGAGCCGCACGTCGACGTGATGCCCAGGGCGGAGCACCCCTTCGACGCCGAGGCGTGGAAGCGCGAGCTGCGGCTCCAGTCGGACCGTCTGCGCTCGCACCCCGAGCTGTTCGATTCGCAGTTGCGTGCCGGCGTCGACCGCGAGGAGCGCGAGATGGCCAGCACCGAGGGCGCGCGCCTGATCACCGAGCGCGTCATCTACGGCCTGCACGTGCAGGCCTGGGCGCGCGCGCCCGACGGCATGCTGCTGGAGGACAGCCGGGACTTCTATGGCGCGGGCGAGGCCGAATTGCCGCGCGGAGAAAAGCTCTCGGGAAAGATCGACGAGATGGTCGCGGAGCTGCTCGCGCTGCGCAGCGCGCCGGTCTTGGACCCGTACACGGGGCCCGCCCTGCTCGCGCCCGAGGCGGCGGGCGTGCTCTTCCACGAGGCGGTCGGGCATCGGCTCGAGGGCGAGCGTCAGAACGACGACAAGGACGGGCGCACGTTCAAGGGACGGGTCGGCAAGCCCATCCTGCCGGGCTTCCTGACCATCCTGGACGATCCCACGCTGGCGCGGTTCGGTGGCGTGAGCCTGAACGGCCTCTACAAGTACGACGACCAGGGAGTCCCGGCGCAGCGCACCGTGCTGGTCGAGCGGGGTGTGCTGAAGACATTCCTGCTCTCGCGCGCTCCGGTGGCGGGTTTCTCGCGCTCCAACGGACACGGCCGCTCGTCGCCGGGCCGCGATCCGGTCGCGCGCATGGCGAACCTGATCGTGCAGTCCGATCGCACGCTGCCGCCCGCCAAGCTGAAGGAGGCGCTCATCGCCGAGGCGCGTCGCCAGGAGAAGCCGTTCGGGCTCCTCATCCGCGACGTGACCGGCGGCAACACCGACACCAGCGGCTACGCGTACCAAGCCTTCAAGGGCCAGCCGCGGCTCGTCTACAAGGTGGACGCGAACACCGGCGAGGAGACGCTGGTGCGCGGCGTGGAGATCGTCGGGACGCCCCTGACGTCGCTGGGGAAGATCACCGCCGCCGGCGACGACCCGCGCGTGTTCGACGGCTATTGCGGCGCGGAGAGCGGATTCGTGCCCGTCTCCACCGTCGCGCCGACCGTGCTGATCACCGAGATCGAGCTGCAGCGGACGCGCAAGGACAGCGGCCGGTCGCCGGTGCTCGCCTCGCCGTGGGCGACGCCGCCGGTGACGGCGGTCAAGCGTTAGGGCCCCGCGGCCCCGAGTGGGAGGGGTGGGCGGAAGGAAGCCGCCGAGTAGCCGGACCGGATCGCCTCGGTTTCGAATCCGGCAAGCTGCCGTCCGGTGGCGGCGACGAACGCGTCCTCGAACCGTGCTCCCGAACGCGCCGCGCGGAGCACGTCGCGAACCGGCTGATCGCCGCCCAGGGCGACGAGAAGCTCGAAGGCACGGTGCGCGGCGGCGTACACGGCTTCCTTTTCCGTCCGGTACAGCTCCGCCGTGGGGTGCAGCAGGTCCGCGGTCGGGTGGGCGCCTTGCCAGCGCCGCAGGTCCTCCAGGGCCAGCCGGCGGTGTCCCTGTCCGGCGGTGACCGAGGCCA
>VBKO01000346.1 GCA_005888115.1 Deltaproteobacteria bacterium | reverse complement strand
TTGCTATCCGCATCGACCCTCACGGCGCAAGGCGACGAGGCGATGGCAAAGCTGAACCAGTACGGCTGGGAGCCGCAATCCAACTTCCTGCACCTGTCCCATTTCTCCTCGTACGCGACTCCAGCGGTGGCGCTCACGTACGCGAACGCCTACGCGCGGGCGAGCGTGAAGGACCGTCTGTGCGGATACAGCTTCGCCATGGTGGACTCGAGCTTCGCGCCCCAGGCGGTGTCGGCGAGCGCGGGCAACCAGAGCTCGTTGGCGCAGATCTTCGCCAACGGGAATGGCATCCCGCCGATGTCGACGATCCAGATCATCAATGACAATTCCAACGGTGGGCCGCTGCGCGACCAGAATTCGAAGAACGCCGCGGACGTGATCGACTACAACACGGACGGGGTCGTCTGCCTGCGCAACCTGGCGACGGGTACGGACCTCGCCGGCGCGCCGCTCACGGGGGCCGCGCTGGCCCAGTCGAACGCGGTCAAGGCTGGCCTCCAGCAGGTGCTCCGGACCGGAAGGCTTCGCGGCGTCCCGACCATCCTGGTGCAGGGCCGTGCGGACACCCTGGTCCCGGTGAACCATGCCTCGCGGGCGTACTTCGGAGCGAACAAGACGGCCGACGGGAGCGCCAGCCCGACCGTCTACTACGAAGTGGAGAACGCGCAGCACTTCGACGCCTTCCTGCCGTTCCCCTCGCTTGCCATCCGCTACGTGCCGCTGCACCCCTACGTGATCCAGGCCCTGGACCTCATGTACGCAAAGCTGAGGACGGGCGCCGCGCTCCCGCCGAGCCAGCTGATCCGCACGACGCCGCGCTCCAGCGCGGCCGCGCAGATCTCGCCCACCAACGTGCCGCCGATCCCCGCGTCCCCCGCGGCAGCGGACCTGATCACTTTCGCGAACGGCACCGTCAGCGTCCCCTGACCGCGCGCCGAGGCGAAAACGGTGCCTTGCCCTCCCCGAGAGGGTAGGGTAGTCGCTTCGCGGAGGAGACTTGGCGCAGCTCTTCGTCGAGCCGGGGAAGGTGGTGCGCGCGCGGGAGCTCGCCCAAAAGGCCGCGCGCGGCGTGCAGGCCTTCATCGATCGGCACAGCACCGTCGCAATCGAGCGGACGGTGCTGCGGCTCCTCGGCATCGGCGGGGCGGGCGCGCGGGGCGCGCCGCTCTCGAACCTGCTCGTCGACAAGCTGCGCGAGGCGAAGGTGCTGCACAAGGGCGCCGCGTGGTGGCTGGGCCGCGCGCTCAAGGCGAGTCCCGGGCGCGACCCGCTCCAGGCCATCGAGCGCATCGCCGCGTACCCCGAGAAGCTGCCGCCGCTCTCGCCCGGCGAGGACGCCGAGCTGCGCGAGACGATCCGCGCGGACGCCCGCTCCGCGGCGCGCGAGCTGCGCGAGAAGGTCGAGAAGCGCAAGGAGCTGAAGCGTAGTCTTCAGGTAGGCAGCTTCCCGGGAGCGCCTTGGAAGTACGTCATCGTCGCTACCGGGAACATCCACGACGACGTAGAGCAGGCGCGGGCCGCGGCCCAGCAAGGCGCGGACGTGATCGCGGTCATCCGCAGCACGGCCCAGTCGCTCCTGGACTACGTGCCGCACGGCCCCACCACCGAGGGATACGGCGGCACGTACGCGACGCAGGAGAACTTCCGCATCATGCGCGAGGCGCTGGACGACGTCTCGCGCAAGCTGGGCAGGTACGTGCACCTGACCAACTATTCGAGCGGACTGTGCATGCCCGAGATCGCCTACATGGCGGCGGCCGAGCGGCTCGACATGCTGCTGAACGACGCGATGTACGGGATCCTCTTCCGCGACATCAACATGCAGCGGACCTTCTGCGACCAGTACTTCTCGCGGCGCATCTGCGCGTTCGCGGAGATCATCATCAACACGGGCGAGGACAACTACATCACCACCGCCGATGCCGACGAGGCGGCGCACACGGTGATCGCCTCGCAGCTCGTCAACGAGACCTTCGCGCACCTCGCGGGCATGCCGGACGAGTTGATCGGCTTCGGCCACTCCTTCGAGATCGATCCGGCGCGCGAGGACACGCTCTTGCGGGAGTTCGCCATGGCGATGATGGTGCGCGAGCTGTTCCCGCGCAGCCCGATCAAGTACATGCCGCCCACCAAGCACAAGGAAGGAGACATCTTCTTCAGCCACGCCTACGACGTCATGTCCGACCTGGTGGCGATCTCGACGCGGCAGGGGATCCAGCTGCTCGGAATGATGACGGAGGCGATGCACAATCCCTTCCTGATGGACCGCTACGTGGCGCTGAAGGCAGCCGCGTACGTGTACCGGGCGGCGCGCCACCTCGGCGACGAGATGGCCTTCAAGCCCGACGGCATCGTGGCCCGCAGGCAGCGCGAGGTGTTCGACAAGGCGCTCGCGCTGCTCGAGGAAGTCGCCAAGGACGGCATGATGGCGGCCATCGGGAAGGCGCGCTTCGGCGACACCGCCCGGACGGAGACGGGGGGCAAGGGCCTGGACGGCGTGTTCGAGCGCGCGCCGGACTACTTCAACCCCTTCCTCGAGCTGCTCGAGGGCCGGGCGTGAGCGAGAAGCATCTCATCCGGCCGTACGGCGATCGCAAGGACGACGGGGTCATCCAGCTCTCTTTCGTGCTGCCGGTGCCCGTCTCGGAGAAGGCGAAGGAGGCGGCCGCGCAGCTGGCGAAGAAGCTGGGCCTCTCGCACGTGCTCGTCTCCTCCATGGAGAAGGCGGGGGAGGACTACAGCTTCTTCGTCGTCTACGGCCGCACCCACATGCAGCTCGACTATGCGGCCATCGAGGTCCCGGTCGTCGCCCACCGCAAGCACGCGTTCGACGAGCTGAACGACGTGATCGAGCGCGACGTCGGCCGCAAGATCGTGGTGGTGGGCGCCTGCATCGGCACCGACTCGCACACCACCGGGATCGACGCCATCATGAACATGAAGGGATTCGCCGGCGACTACGGCCTGGAGCGCTACCGCATGTTCCGCGCCATCAACCTGGGATCGCAGGTGGAGCCGCACGCGCTGGTCGAGAAGGCCCGGGAGGTCGAGGCGGACGCGGTGCTCGTCTCCAAGGTCGTCACCCAGCGCGACGTGCACAAGGAGGACGCGCGCACGCTGGTCGAAGCCGCCAAGCAGGCGAAGATCTTCGACAAGACGATCTGGATCTTCGGAGGGCCTCGCGTCGACCACAAGACCGCGCTGGAGCTGGGCTTCGACGCCGGATTCGGGCCGGGCACCAAGCCCAGCGACGTCGCCAACTACATCTATTATCGTCTGCTCGAGCGCCAGGGCCGCGCCCCGCCCCCGCAGCCGACGGCGCACGGTACGCCGGACGCGATCATCCAGGGGGCGGAGAAGCCATGAGCGGCGTGGGGCTGAAGACGGTGCAGAGGCTGCGTCTGTCGGCGCACGACGCGCACTACGGCGGCGGTCTGGTGGACGGCGCGCGGGTGCTCGGGCTCTTCGGGGACGTGGCCACCGAGCTTCTCGTCCGGCTCGACGGCGACGAGGGACTGTTCCGCGCGTACGAGTCGGTGGAGTTCCTCGCGCCGCTGCACGCGGGCGACTTCGTCGAGGTGGAAGGCGAGATCGTCTCGGTCGGGAAGACCAGCCGGAAGATGCGCTTCGAGGCGCGCAAGGTGATCTCGCCTCGTCCCGATCTGTCGGACTCCGCGGCGGAGCTGCTCGCGCAGCCCGTGGTGGTCTGCAGGGCCGTGGGTACGTGCGTCACCCCTGCGGGCAAGCAGCGGAACCCTCGCCGCTGACGCAGGCGCGCTCGGATGCGCATCTTGCCGCCTGACCCAGTCCAAGGAGGCGGTATGCGCGTTCAAGAATTGCTCAAGGGGAATGTCGTGACGGTCCGGGCCGATGCCAGCGTCCAGGAGGTCGCCCGCAAGATGGCCGAGGAGGACATCGGCTTCCTGCCCGTGGTCGACGCGTCGGGCAAGGCGATCGGCACCATCACCGACCGCGACATCGTCGTGCGCCTCATCGCCAAGGCCGGCGATCTGAAAAGCGCCAGGGTCGAGCAGGTCATGACCAAGGACGTGGTCAGCGTCCGGCCCGACGAAGACGTGCAGAAGGTCGCCGAGTTGATGAAGGAGCGGAAGATCTCGCGCGTCCTCGTCTGCGACCAGAACGCGAAGCCACTCGGGGTGATCAGCCTGGGCGACCTGGCCGAGAAGCACGAGGAGGGCGAGGTGGGCCGCACGGTCAAGGAAGTGAAGGAAGGCGCGTCGCTCACCCACTGAGCGGACTTCCGGCCGGCGGGGTAGGATCCGGCGCATGCCGGTCCGCCCCGCCATCCTCACCGCGGCGATCTGCGGCGCGGAAACCACGCGCGAGCAGACCCCGTACCTGCCCATCACTGCCGACGAGCTCGCGGCCGAGGCCGAGCGCTGCGCGCAGGCCGGGGCGGCCGTCATCCACCTGCACGTGCGCAACGACGACGGCACGCCCACCCAGGACCGCGCGCTGTTCGAGAAGGCGATCCGGGCCATCCGCGCGCGCTGCGATGTCATCGTGCAGACCACGACCGGCGGCGCGGTGGGCATGAGTGCCGAGGAGCGCGCGCAGCCGCTTCTGTGCAACCCCGAGATGGCGACGCTCAACGCCGGCTCGCTCAACTTCGGCGACGACGTGTTCATGAACCCGTTCCCGATGGTGCGCGAGTTCGCCCGGCGCATGCGCGAGCGCGGCATCGTCCCCGAATTGGAGTGCTACGACGCGGGCCACGTGGAGAGCTGCATCGCGCTCGCCAAGGAGGGCGTGATCGACATGCCCGCGCATTTCGACTTCGTCCTCGGTGTGCGTGGCGGGCTCGGAGCATCGGAGGAGAATCTCGAGTTCCTCGTCGGCAAGCTCCCGCAGGGATGCAGCTTCAGCGTGGCAGGCATCGGCCGCCACCAGCTCCCGATGGCGGAGCTGTCGTTGCGCCTGGGCGGCCACGCGCGCTGCGGGCTCGAGGACAACGTGTACCTCTCGAAGGGCGTGCTGGCGAAGGGCTCGTACGAGCTGGTGGCGCGGCTCGCCCAGATGGCGCGCGCCGCGGGCCGCAGCGTGGCGACATCCGCGCAAGCCCGCGAGCTATTGCGCATCCCGCGGCGCGGGTAGACTGCGCCGCCATGCGCAATGCCTTCCTCGTCTCGTTCCTTCTCGGCTGCGCGACCGCACAGTCCGCCAACCCGGTCCAACCGGCGCAGCCGGCTGACGCCGCGCCGGCGGCGCGGGCGGCCCCAGTAGCTCCGTCCACTGCGCCGGCCGCGCTCGTGCAATCGGTGTCCCGGACCGCGACGCTGCAATACCCGCCCACGCGTCGCGCCGAATCGGTGGAGACCTTGCACGGCGTCCGCGTCCCCGATCCATACCGCTGGCTCGAGGACGAGAAGTCTCCCGAGGTGCAGGCCTGGATGGACGCGCAGGACGGCTTCACGCGCGCGCACCTGCGCGGCCTGCCCGGCCGCGATGCCATCGCGCGCCGACTCTCGGAGCTGCTCTACGTCGACGTGCTGGGCGCGCCCAGGCACCGGGGAAACCGCTACTTCTATGCCCGGCAGTTCGCCACCAAGGAGAAGGCA
>VBKO01000345.1 GCA_005888115.1 Deltaproteobacteria bacterium | reverse complement strand
GCTGGCGCGCGCGCTGGCCACCGGCCCGCGTCTGATCGTCCTCGACGAGGCACTGTCCGGGCTGACCCCCACCGAGACGCACGAAGCGCTCGAGGTGCTCCGGGCGCTGCGCGAGCGGGCGATCGCGCTGCTGGTGGTCGAGCACGTCATGGAAGTGATCATGACGCTGAGCGATCGCGTTGTGGTGCTCGACGCCGGCCGCCGCATCGCCAGCGGGTCGCCGGCCGAGGTCGCCAAGGACCCGCGCGTCATCGAGGCCTACCTTGGCGCATGACGGGCCGGCGCTGCGCGTCGAGGACCTGATCGCCGGCTATGGAGGCCTGCCGGCGTTGCACGGCGTCTCGCTCGAGGTGAAGCGGGGAGAGATCGTCGCGCTGGTCGGAGCGAACGGCGCCGGCAAGTCCACCCTGCTGCGCGCCATCGCCGGCCTGCTGCAGCCCGGCTCCGGGCGCATCGACCTCGACGGGCGCCGGATCGACGGGCGACCCGCGCACGAGATCGTCCGGTCGGGGATCGCCTACGTGCCGGAGGGGCGCCATTTGTTCGGACGGCTCACCGTACTGGACAACCTGCTGCTCGGCGCCTTCATCCATCGGGACGGCCGCGGCCAGGCGCTGGAGGAAGTCACCTCGCTGTTTCCCGTGCTGAAGGACCGCGCGCGCCAGCTCGCCGGAACGCTCTCCGGCGGCGAGCAGCAGATGCTGGCCATCGCGCGCGGCTTGATGAGCCGCCCGCGCGTGCTCCTGCTCGACGAGCCGTCGCTCGGGATCGCGCCCAGGCTGGTGTCCCGCATCTACGAAGCTCTCGCGGCGATCAATCGGGCGGGCCTCACGCTGCTCCTCGTCGAGCAGAACGTGCGCGCCGCGCTCGCTTGCGCGAGCCGCGCCTACGTCCTGCAGACCGGCCGGATCGTCCGCGAGGGTGCCTCGGGCGACCTGCTCGGCAGCGATCTGGTGCGCAGAGCGTTCCTCGGCTTGTAGCTACACGTCGTCGCCGGGGAACGGGCCCGAGCAGGGCAGGTCGGTAACGAGCATGTGCCCCGGCGCATGTGTGATCGCGAATGGCAGGCGCGCCGCGAGCAGCGCGGCTTGGGGAGTGACGCCGCAAGCCCAGAAGACCGGCACCTCGCCGTCGCGCACGGTCACCGCGTCGCCGTAGTCGGGGCGCGACAGGTCGGAGATGCCGAGGGCGGCGGGATCGCCCACGTGAACGGGCGCGCCGTGGACGCGCGGATACCGTCCCGTGATTTCGCTGACGCGTGCAACCTCGGCCGGGCGGAACGGGCGCATGCTCACCACCAGCGGCCCGCGAAATGGACCCGCGCGCCGGGTCAGGCGGACCGTGCGATACATCGGCACGTTGCGGCGCTCCGTCAGGTGGCGCACCTCGAGCCCGGCTGCGAGCAGCGGCGCCTCGAAGGAGAACGAGCACCCGATGAGGAAGCTGACCAGGTCGTCGCGCCAGAGCGGCGCCGCGTCCTCGACTTCCCCCGCCAGCGCGCCGTCCTGGAAGACCCGGTAGCGCGGGAAGTCGGTGCGCAGGTCGCCGCCCGCGGCGCACTCGGGTTCCACGCGGCCCGCATCGACCACCTCCAGCAATGGGCACGACCGCGGATTGCGCTGGCAGAAGAGGAGGAAATCGAAGGCGTGCTCACGAGGGACCGCCACCAGGTTCGCTTGCGCGTGGGCGGCCGCGAGCCCGGCGGTCGGGCCCGTCCATTCGCCGGTGCGGATCGCGCGTCGCGCCTCCGCCGCGCTCCAGCGACTGGCATCCATGCGGAGATTGTACTCCAGTGCGCATTGACGGGCCGTGCGCGGTCGGACAATCTCGCGGCAAACTTGAAGGGGGCCCCATGTCCCGACGGCTCGCGCTCACCCTCGCCGTGCTCGCGGTGTCGCTGGTCTCCTCGCGCGCCCCGGCCGCGCCGCCCGCCGAGGTGGTCATCGGCGCCGTCTACCCGCTCTCCGGCAACCTGGCGAAGGTCGGCAACGACATCAAGGACGCGATCGAGCTGGCCGCGGAGCTGGTCAACGACGACGTGGACATCCCGGTGCCCCTCGGGAAGGGCAGGGGGCTGCCGAACCTGGGCGGCGCGAGGGTGCGGGTCGTCTTCGCCGATCACCAGTCGTCGCCGGAGAAGGGGCTCTCCGAGGCGGAGCGGCTCATCTCGCAGGAAAAGGTCGTCGCCGTGATGGGCTCGTACAACTCCAACGTGACGGCGACCGCCAGCCAGGCGGCGGAGCGGCTCAAGACTCCGTTCTTGAACGCCGACTCGACCTCGCCGCTCCTCACCTCGCGCGGTTTCCGCTGGTTCTTTCGCACCACCCCGACGGATGACGAGTTCAGCGAAAACTTCTTCAAGTTCCTCGGGGAGATGAAGAAGCGGGGGAAGACGATCAAGAGCGTGGCGCTGTTCTACGAGAACACCTTGTTCGGCACCGACGTCAGCAAGTTCGAGAAAAAATACGCGCAGCAGTACGGGTATCCGATCGTCGCGGACGTCGCTTACGACGCCAAGTCGACCAATTTGAACGCGGAGATCCAGCGGCTCAAGGCCGCCTCGCCCGACGTGCTGCTGCAGGCCTCGTACACCAACGACGCCATCCTCTCCACCAAGACGATGAAGGAGCTCGACTTCCGCCCCCAGGCCATCCTCGCCATGGACGCCGGCCACGTCTCGAGCGAGTACGTGCCCTCGCTCGGCAAGGACGCCGAGAGCGTCCTGTCGCGGGAGGTGTGGGCGCTCGGGCTGGGCGCGAAGAAGCCCATCGTACGCCAGGTGAACGAGCTCTTCCGCAAGAAGACCCAGGCGGCGCGCGGCCAGCCCATCGACATGGACGGCACCAGCGCGCGCGCCTTCGTCGGGATGCTCGTCCTCGCCGACGCGATCAACCGCGCCGGGTCGACCGACGCGGAGAAGATCCGCGCGGCGCTCGAGTCGACCGATCTGCCGGGCGACTCGCTCATCATGCCCTGGCGAGGGGTGAAGTTCGATCCGAAGACGCACCAGAACACGCTCGGAAGCGGCATCCTGGTGCAGATCCAGGACGGCAAGTACGTGGTGGTCTATCCGTTCGACCTCGCCGCCGCCGAGGTGCGCTGGCCGCTCGCCACCTGGGGCAAGTGAACGCCGCGATGATCGCGCAGGCGCTCGTCTCGGGCCTGCTCATCGGATTCGTGTTCGCGCTCATCGCCGCCGGGCTCACGCTCATCTTCGGCGTGATGGAGATCGTCAATTTCGCCCACGGCGAGTTCCTCATGCTTTCCATGTACCTCTCGTACTTCCTCCACGCAGGATTGGGCTGGGACCCGATCGCGGCGCTGCCCGTCAACGCGATCGCACTCTTCGCGCTGGGCGTAATCGTGTACTACGCGCTCATCCGGCGCGTCCTGCGCGCGCCCATGCTGGCGCAAGTGTTCGCGACCTTCGGGCTCGGAGTGTTCCTGCAGAACGCGGCGCAATTTCTCTGGCGACCCGATTTCCGCACGCTCGGCAACACCTGGGTGACGGGCCGCATCGCGCTCGCCGGCGTCTACGTGAGCGGCCCGCAACTCGCCGCGGCGGGCGGCGCGGTCGTCACCACCGCCGGCCTGTGGTGGTTGCTCTCGCGGACGGAGATCGGCCGCGCCCTCCTGGCCACCGCCGAGGACCGCCAGGCGGCCTCCCTCATGGGGATCAATCCCGATCGGATGTTCGCCCTCGCCTGGGGGCTGGGGGCAGCCTGCGTGGGCGTCGCCGGAGCGCTGCTCTCCACCTTCTATTACGTGTTTCCACAGGTGGGCGGGGTGTTTGCCCTCATCGCCTTCGTGGCCGTCGCGCTGGGAGGCTTCGGCTCCGTCGTCGGCGCGTTTGCCGGAGGAGTCCTCATCGGCGTGGTCGAGTCACTCGCCGGCGTGTTCATCGCCCCGGCGGTGAAGAACGTCTTCGTGTTCGCCATCTACCTCGTCGTCGTGCTGCTCCGGCCGCGCGGCTTGTTCGGGAAGCTGTGAAGATCGGGATCGCCGCTGCCGTGGTGGTCGCGGTGCTCCTCTACCCGCTCGTCCTGCGCGGACCGTATCCGCAGCACCTGATGATCCTGGTGCTCCTCAATGCGTTGCTCGGCACTGCCTGGAACATCCTGGGCGGATTCGCCGGACAGATCTCCCTCGGGCAGGCCACCTTCTTTGGCGCGGGGGCGTACACCTCGACGCTGCTCTTCCAGCACGCCGGAGTGTCGCCCTGGGTAGGGCTGGTCGCCGGCGCCGCGCTCGCAGCCGCGCTCGCGCTCGCCATCGGCTACCCGTGCTTCCGCCTCTCGGGTCACTACTTCGCGATCGCCACCATCGCCATCGGCGAGATCGCCGGGATCGCGGTGACCAACTGGGAATTCGCGGGTGGCGCCGTCGGTCTCTTCCTGCCCGTCGAGGGCGAAGGCATGGGCGCTTTCAAGTTCGGCGACAAGCTCGGCTACTACTATGTCGTCGCGGCGTTCCTGGCGCTCTCCGTGGCGCTCGCCGCGTGGCTGCGCCGCGGCCGCGCCGGCTACTACTGGCGCGCGATCCGCGAGGACCAGGCTGCGGCGCGCAGCGTGGGAGTGCCGGCGTTGCGCTACAAGCAGCTGGCCATCGCCATCTCGGCCGCGCTGACCGCGATGGCGGGGACGTTCTATGCGCAGTACCTGCTCTTCATCGATCCGCCCTCGGTGCTGCCGCTCTCGCTCTCCATCCAGATCTGCCTGGTCGCGGTGTTGGGGGGCGCGGGCACCCTGGTCGGTCCGCTGCTCGGCGCGGCGGTGCTGGTCCCGCTCTCCGCGGCGACCAGCGTGGCCCTGGGAGGCAGCGGCCGCAGCCTGGACCTCGTGGTCTACGGGGCATTGATCATGGTCATCGCGGTCTTCGAGCCGAGCGGCCTGGTCGGAATCGCGCGCAGGGTGCGCAGGCGCATCTCAGCCCAACGGTGAGATGGTCACGCCCTCGCGCTCGAGTCGTTCGCGCACGGCGCGGGCGATGCGCGGCGCGCCGGGCGTGTCGCCGTGGAGGCAGAGCGTGCGGGCCTCGACAGCGAGGCGCGGGGCATGAGCGCGCCGCTCGGCAGGTACCGTCGGTCGGCGAACGCCTCGCCCGCGGCAGGCAGCCCGATCTCCCCGGCCGCGGCGAGCAGCTTGGACCCGGCCAGGCCGACCAGCACCAGGTCGTCTCGATGGCGCTTCACGCCGCGTGCGATCGCGCGAGCGAGATCCAGCTCGCGCGCCGCCCGGTTGTAGAGCGCGCCGTGCGCCTTGACGTGCGCGAGCCGGCCGCCGCGCGAGCGCACGAAGCCGTCCAACGCGGCCACCTGGTAGAGGACGAGGTTCTCCACCTCGTCGAGCGGCAGGTCGATCTCGATGCGCCCGAAGTTCTCCCGGTCGGCATACCCGGGATGCGCGCCGATGCGCACTCCGCGCGCGA
>VBKO01000344.1 GCA_005888115.1 Deltaproteobacteria bacterium | reverse complement strand
GGGATCGAGGTCCGCGCTTCCGGGCGCCCGCGCGGCGAGCTGGTAGAACAGACGCTGCATCTCGGCGAGATTCACGACGCTACCGCCCTGCAGCCCAGCACCTCCGCCTCGATGGCTGCGGCCTTGCGGCTCTCGCCGACGAGAACCTCGAGCTCCGGGATGTGATCGTCCCACTCGATCAGCGACGGCACCGGGCCGAAGCGGGCGACGGCGGTGCGATAGAGATCCCAGACCGACTCGGACACCTGCGCGTCGTGCGAATCGAAGAGGTAGGCGCCCTTGTCGCTGTGCCCGGCGAGGTGGAACTGCGCGACGCGGTCTGCGGGCACTCCCGCGATGTACCCGGCGGCGGAGAATCCGTGGTTGCGCGCGCTGACGTAGATGTTGTTGACGTCGAGGAGGATGCCGCAATCCGCGCGCCGGGCGACCTCGCCGATGAACTCCCATTCGCTGATCGTCGACTCGCGAAAGGCAACGTACGAGGAGACGTTCTCGAGCAGGATCTGCCGCCCGAGCGCCTCCTGCACTTGCCCGACGCGCTCGACGACGTGCGCCAGCGCTTCTTCCGTGAGCGGCAACGGCCAGAGATCGTGGACGTAGCGGCCGCCATGGCGGCCCCAGCAGAGGTGATCGGAGACGATCGCCGGCTGGATGCGATCGACCAGGGCGCACAGCGCCGCGAGATAGGGCCTGTCGAGCGGATCGGTGGACCCGATCGAGAGCGAGACGCCGTGCAGCGCCACCGGCACCTCGCTCCGCACTTTTTCGAGAGCAGCGACGGGCCGGCCGCCGGGAGCGAGGTAGTTCTCGCTCACCGCTTCCATCCAGTCGACCGGAGGCCGCCCTTCGAGCAGCCGGCCGAAGTGCTTCGGCCGGAGCCCGATGCCATGTCCCAGACCGGGTCGCGGAATGCTCATGCGGAACTCGGACCGGAAGCGCGGCCTCCGGCCCGAGGCTCCCTACATCTTCTTCGACTCCACCTTGCCGCCCTTGGCCTCGCAGGCCTTCGCGTTCTTGGCCATGGTGAAGCTCTGACCCTTGCAGTCGTTCTTGCCCTTGCAGTCGTGGCTTGCGCTCTTGCAGTTGCCTTTCCCTTTACAGTCGTTCGTCCCTTCGCACTGGACCCCCTTCGCCGCCTTTGCCTTGGCGGCGAAGGCCACCGCGGGAGCCATCATTGTGGCGAGCGCTCCGGCGATCGCCACGCCCTTCATCGCGCCGTTCTTCATGTTGCGAACCTCCTTTTGGTACAGCGCCTTCTGCCAAAGCCATGTCCGGCGTCCGCGCCGGAACGGCAGTTCGCCTTCGCACGCGGCAGGCTGCCGGGCCAGCAGTATTACGCCGGAACGCGGGATCGTGTTTCGGACGAATGGTACCCGCAACGCACCGCGTCAGCTCCGCAGCTGATCGACCACTTCGCGGAGCCTTCGAAACCACGCCAGCACCTCCGACGTAATGAGCGACCGTCGCCATCCGCGGCGGCGGAGCCCCAGCCGCTACACCGGCGCACTCTCCTGGAACCATTTGTATGGCTTCTTCGATCAGCGCTTGCGCGTCGGCCTGGGCGCCCGCTTCGCGTCGTTCTTCGGCAGCGGCGCGAACCGCTACCGCGCCTCGCAGAACCTCGGCTTTGTCGCGCTGAGCTGGCGTCTCCGTTGATGTCGGTTTCGCCGATTGAAAGCTGTCTGAGTCCCCGCTACCGCTCCACGGGCCGCAGTTCGTCGCCGATGCGAATCTCCCCGTCCTCGAGCACGTCGGCCCGCAGCCCGCCGCGGTTCGAGAGCGGATCGAGCAGCGGCTTGGAGACGACGCCTTCGAGGTACCTACAGGGCTCGCACAGGCGCTTCCCCTCGCAGAGGACGCTGCCGATGCGGAAGCGACGTCCGACCAGCGCGTTCAATGCGATGCCGCGGGTAGTGACATTGCGGCGCGCCTCGCCAGGCCGCAGCGCGATGCCCAGGCTCTCGCGCAAGGATTCGAGCACCTCGGCCTCGATTAGAGTAAGAGCGCGGCCAGTGCCCGGCGTGCCGGAGAAGTGACCCCGCCCCGTCGCATACCGGTCGCCTTCCAGGCCAATTCCTGCAAGCACCCGGATTCGATCCGTCGCCCGCATCGGCTCCCCTTCGCTGATCGCGACGTGGATGCCCTCGACGCGGCCCGGCTCTGCGTCGTTCGCCATGCCTCCTCATACCAGCTTGAGGGGCTCGTGGCTGGTTGAGCTCGCGTCGTTCTGCAAGACGGACCGTTTTCTTTTCGAGGCGGGCGATTCGACTAGAGTTGGATGCATGCGGTCGCCCGATCCCGCGCCTACCGCGCTCGACCGCTATTTTCGTCGAATCTTCGGCGACGACGAGCCCACCAGATTGGGGTCCGGTTGGGTCGGTGGGGTTGCTTCGCTGCTGCGCGGGGTGCT
This sequence comes from Deltaproteobacteria bacterium, assembly GCA_005888115.1. Classification (GTDB taxonomy): domain Bacteria; phylum Myxococcota; class Myxococcia; order Myxococcales; family 40CM-4-68-19; genus VBKO01. The sequence continues at coordinate 6,051 of VBKO01000344.1, read as the reverse complement.
GCAGACCGTCTTGATCGCGTCGGTGTCGCTGGGACTGTTCAGCGTCGCCCGCCGCCGTCGCAAGGTCCTGGGGCTCATGGGCATCTTCCTCGCGGTCTCGGCCATGGCGCTGGGCGGTGCTGCGGTGCCCCTGCCCGATTCGGTGGAGACGAAGTTCGGCCTGGGCCTCGAATGGTTTGCGCTCAACCTGCTGGTGCTTGCGCTGATTTTCGTGCCGCTCGAGCGCGCGCTTCCCCGCAGTCGCGACCAGCGCGTGTTCCGGCCGGAGTGGACCACGGACGGCGCGCACTTCCTGATCAGCCATCTCCTCGTGCAGGCGTTCAGCTGGGCGGCGCTGTTTCCATCCGGGATCATACGAGACGCGCTGGTCTCCGACAGAGGTTTCGCCCGGCTCGGATCGCTTCCGCTGCCGGTCCAGTTCGTCGCCGTGCTGGCGCTGGCCGATTTCACCCAATATTGGATCCACCGCTCCTTTCATCGGCTCTCGTTCCTCTGGCGCCTCCACGCCGTCCATCATTCGAGCATGGCGATGGACTGGCTGGCCGGCTCACGCATGCATCCGCTCGACGCCCTGGCGACCCGAGCGGGCGTGATGACTGTCCTGGTGTTCGCGGGCGCGTCCCCCTCGGCGGTTGCGCTCTACCTGGCCTTCGTCTCCTTTCATGCGGTCTTCATCCACGCCAACTTCGGCGCGGAGCTGAGGTGGCTGGAGCCTTTCCTGGTGACTCCCCGCTACCACCATTTCCATCACGCTGCCGAGGCCGAAGCCATCGACAAGAACTTTGCGGTCCACCTTCCGATCCTCGACCGCATGTTCGGGACGCAGTTCCTGCCGGATACACGCTGGCCGCGAGGCTACGGCGTCTCGGACGGCCGCGTCGCGAGCACGTACCTTGCGCAGATTCTCGGTCCCTTTCGCGTATCGAGCTGAAGGGACGTCAGTGGACGCCGACGAGCACGTCGCTCGCCTCGGCGTCGCGCACGGCCGCGTCGGCGTCCTCGGGAAGGAGGAAGCGCTCCTCCACGCTCCGCTGGACGAACCGCTTGACGGCCTCCACGTAGCCCTCGTGGCTCTTGTACAGCTCCTGGAGCGAGGGCCGCGGATCATGCGCCTTGTTGGCCTGGGCTTTCGTCACCTTCAAGGGCAGGAACATACCGTTCAGCTCGCACAGCTCGCCGTCAGCAAAGGGAGCGCGGCGAAGGTTCCATCCGGTCAGCGTCGCGGTGGGCACGCCCACCACGGGAACCTCGACGCCGCCGAGATCGATTCCGACCTCGCTCACCCGCGGTACGAGGACGCGGTAGGTCGCGAGGACCGGAGGATGGCCCCAGTTGGTGATGATCCCACGGTTCTGCGAGACGGAGGGGCCGAAGTCCAGCTCGCCGAGCGCATTGAAGAGCCCGTTGTAGGTCACGCCCGGGATAGCCGGAAAGCCCACCTCTTCGCGATCCTCCGGGGGCACCAGCAGCCCCTCGTCCACCGTCGCGCGGCGGCTCGGCGGCGCCTCGATGTCCTTCGTGGCCCACTCGTCGAGATCCGTGAAGATCGCCCGCAGCGCGGGCCCGACGTACACGGGATTGTTGAGCTGCTGGCATAGACCCTGGTCAGGGACAGAACCGAATCCGCTGAAGTGCTGCAGCCCCGCGATCACGTAATGCCGCGCGTTCCCGGGCAGCTCCACCTCGTGGCCGAAGCCGTCGGTGTCGACCAGCGAGGATTGCGCCCACCAGTACTCGTTCGAGGTGTCGGTCTGTACGAACAGCGGATCGGTCGCCGGCCGCTTGAGGATCCCGTCGGTCAGCGGTCCTTTCTCGATCCCGAGCGCGACCAGCGGATTCGTGCGGACGCCGAAGTTGAAGGGGAACGTGACCTGCGGAATGAAGCGGTCGCGGTGCTCGGTCGACCAGGGATGGACCTGCCCGAAGCGGTAATTCAGCCCGAGCTTCACCGCTCCGGAGATGTGCGCGTGTACCGCCTCGAACACGCGTCGGCCGACCAGGTCTTCGTTGTAGCCCTGATAGACGTAGTCCCGAATGTAGACGCCGGACTGGGACGCTCCATACAGGATCGAGGTCGCGACCCCTCCGCCGGTGGCGAGCGGATTTCGCACGCCGGCGTCGTCCTTCTTCCGGTTTCTCAGGAACGAGGCGAAGTCGCGCTGCGCCGCGTATCCCAGCCCCATGATGCGGGTGTCCTCGGCGACGTAGTTGAGCTGGTAGACCATCCCGGTCTGAAAGGCGCCGGCGACGCAGAGGTGGTCGCGGTCGGCGAAAGACCACTGGTCGTTCGGCACCAGAGTGCCCGCCGGAATCGGAGGCGCGGAAGGCCGGGGCGAGTCGCTCGAGCGGACGAACAGCTCGTCGTTCGCCTTCTCCGAAAGGACGGCGGGATAACCCTTGATCCCCCCGGATCCGCTCAGCGGTACGCAGGTGTCGAGGTTTCTCTCGCGGAAGCTGAACTCGTCGGCCAGCTCGATGGTGATCCGCTGGGTCACGGGAGTGCCATCGGGATTCCGCGGAGCCGGCACCCGGAGCGTGAGCCCATTGCCACCCGGTTGAACGTCGGCCCCCCAGCCCACCCAGGCCATCGCGAAGCCCTGGTTGAGGAAGAAGCCGTTCCCGAAGTCAGCCTGCGTGGTCGGATCGTTGTTGAAGGGGCTGTTCGCAAACGAGAGGAAGAGAAGGAGGCTGCCGCGGTTGTTGATCTCCGAGACGAGCTGGTGGTTCCACTTCGAAAGGTCGGTCGGGTACAGCAGCATGTAGTCGGCATCGAAGGAGACGAGGCCGTCTGCGTTCCGGGGCGCCAGGTTCAGATCCGTGATGATGGCGTTGCGGGGATCGGTTGGATCGATCTGGAACTCGACCGTGCCTCGCACCTTCTCGTAGGTGCCTCCCGAGCCGAAGGCGTGGCCTCCGGCGACGATCACGTCGCTCACCGGATGAAGGAAGATCTTCGTCGGCCTGGCTGCAACAGCAGCGGCAGCGCTCCAGCAGAGTGCCGCGGCCCACAGCGCCAGCAGCCGAGACATGCGAAATCCGATCGACCGGTGCCTCGCGACATTTCCGTCCATGGTCTTTCCTCGATGAGGCAAATGGAAATGCAGATTCAAGCCAGTCCGAATATCCCATCTCCTGCGTGATAGTCAGGGCGAGCAGTCGTCCGCGGGCGGGGCCGCTGAGCCGACCGGGGTACCCAGCGAAGGAGCCCGATCGAAATCGAACAGGTCCTCGAGGGCGTCGGCCTCCAGGTCGCGGCGGGTCAGGTGCGGGCGCTCGCCGCCTGCGTCTGCGGCGGGTAGAAAGGCGCGCTCGATGAACGCCAGGAGCGAGGTGTGATCGCCGACCGTGTGCGAGACGTAGTGCGGCTTCGCGAACGGCGATACGGCGACGAACGGCACGCGCACCCCGAGCTGGTCGAAATTGGCGCAGTGCCGCGGGAACGGCCCTGTCGGATCGGCGGCCAACGCTGGGCAGAGCGCGATCGCGTCCCTCACGCTGGTATCCGTCACGCTGGTGAAGTTGTACGAGCACTCGGCACCTCCGCCTGGCTGCTCGCTGGCCGGTGGATTGGAGAGGTCGGCGCACTGGCCCGGCGCAATCCCGTCGGGCTGGACCGCCGGCGGCGGCGTAACGTGATCGTAGAAACCGCCGTGCTCGTCGTAGACGAGGAAGAGCACGCTGTCCCGCCAGTGGGGCCCGTTGCGCAGCGCGTTCACCACATTGGAGACGAAGGCCTGCCCGCGCTGGATGTCGGTGGGCGGGTGCTCATCGTTCTCTGCGACTGCGCTGAACAGGCCGAAGTTCGGATCGACGAACGACACCTGCGGCAGCGGTGGCGTCCCGGGCACACCCGCGAGCTGGGCGAGCAGGAGCGGCAGCGGGAAGAAGTGGGGATCGATCTGCGTCGAGCTGAAAGCCCGGTAGCTCCCACCTTGCGGCGCGTCCTGGAAGTAGTCGGCCCAGGTGACACCGTGCGCCTCGAGCAGATCGAAGATCGTGCCGGTGATGGGCTTGTATCCGCCGGGCGGCGGGAAGATGTCATTGGTCGTGAGATGCCCGAAGGAGGTGGCGGCGAGCAGGTAGGCCCGGTTCGGGAACGTCTGCGCCAACACCGACGAGAAGTAGCGGTCGTCGATGGCGAACTTTTTGGCGAGGTCGTAATAAAAGGGAATCTCGGCCTCGGTGTAGAAGCCCATCGTCTCGTCCTCGAACGGGCCCTCGCCGCCGATGTCGTGCTGCTCGGTGGCGTCGTTCACCCGCACGAACCCGTCTGCCGTTCCATGCAACGATCGGTTCGGCGCAGAGAAGTTCATCTCGTGGTGCGTGCCCACCCACGAATGGTCGAGATCCGGCCTCACGCAACGATTCGTGAGGTGGAAAGCGCGCACCGCTCCGCCGCCCGGGTCGGGGTTGTGGTTCGCGCAGCGCAGCGCGCCCAACGCGTCGCGGCGGCAAGCGAGGCCGTCGACGCAGGAGTGATCGCGCTCGCGGCAGCCGCCGCCGTCGCCCGCGCGGTACGGGCTGCCGCGCGCGTACGGCAACGCGCCGAAGTAATTGTCGAACGAGTGGTTCTCCTGCATGAGGATGAGGACGTGCTGCACCTTGCGCAGGTCGCCCTCGGCGCGCGCCGACGAGGCGAGGGCGAGCGTGAGCAGCGCGAGGAAGCCGGGGAGGTATTCCGTTCGCATGGGAGACTCGGAGGTCGGCGGGAACCTACTCGCTCTGCGGTCGTTGAACGTGAAAAGTGGGTGACTTCGGATCGGGCGGGGTCTTCCAGAATCGATCATCAGGTTACCCCACGGAGCCGGCGGCGTCAGCGGACGATCGGCTGACCTCGAGGGTCCTCACCTGTGAAAGCGCAGCTGAGCTCCGCCCAAGGCAAGATGCGGGCATGAAGGATCGCGTGCTGCTCATCACGGGCGTTCCCGGCGTGGGCAAGACGACCGTCATGCGCCGGGTCAAAGGCCTCCTGGCCGGCAAGCGCATCCGCGGCTTCCTCACCGACGAGATCCGGAACGAGCGCGGAGAGCGGCTGGGCTTTCAGATCGAGACTCTCGACGGGCGGATCGCCCCGCTCGCCGGCGTGGGGCTGCGCTCGCCCAACCGCGTCGGCCGCTACGGCGTCGATCTGGACGCGCTGGATGCCGTCGCCGTACCCGCGCTCGCGCTCGAGGAACGTGCCATCTACCTCATCGATGAGATCGGAAAGATGGAGTGCCTGTCGGGCGCGTTCTCCGAGGCCGTCGCGAGGCTGCTCGATGCCGCTTGCCTGATGATCGCGACGGTCGCCCAGCGCGGGAAAGGGTTCATCGCGGAGGTAAAGCGCCATCCCCGGGCCGAAACGTGGGAGGTCACCCGGGCGAACCGCGACGCGATGCCGGGCCGCATCGCCTCCTGGCTCGACGAGGAGCAGCCCTGAACGTGCGAGTGACCGCGCAGGATTGGCTTGCCGCAGACGAGTCGAGGATCGGCCTCGGCTGCATGCGCCTCTCCACCGAGCAGGACCGGGACGAAGCACGAGCCCTCGCCACCGTGCACGCGGCGCTCGATGGCGGCGCCACGGTGTTCGACACCGCCCACGCCTATGCGCTCGACGATAGCGAGCTCGGGCACAACGAGCGGCTCCTCGCGCGTGCTCTCGCTTCCCATCCGTCGGGGCGGGCGCGCGCGCGTGGTCACCAAGTGCGGCATGGCCCGTCCCGGCGGAGCCTGGCGCGCCGATGGCCGCGCCAGGTCGATCGCCGCCGACTGCGAGAAGAGTCTCGAAGCCCTCGGTGGGAGGCCGATCGATCTTCTCCTCTTGCATGCTCCCGATCCGCGCGTTCCGTTCGCGACCAGCGTACGCGCGCTCGCCGCGCTCGTCGATCGCGGATGGGTCCGCAGCATCGGCGTCTCCAACGTCAACAGGAGCCAGCTCGCAGAGGCTCTCGAGCTCGCCCCGCTCACCGCCGTCGAGGTGGCGCTCGGGGCCGGCGATGACCAGGCGCTGCGCGGAGGAGTGGTCTCGCTCGCCCTCGAGCGCGGTCTGTGGGTGTTGGCGCACGCGCCCTT
>VBKO01000013.1 GCA_005888115.1 Deltaproteobacteria bacterium | reverse complement strand
GCCGGATCCACGGCCGCGGTGGTGGTCGCGGACGACGGCGGGCTGGAGGTGCCGGCAGTCCGCGCCATCCGCGCGGTGACCGCCGGGGAGCTGCGCAAGCGCGGCGTTCCGGTCTCGGAGGACGCGCGGCAGGAGCCGGTGCAGCCGGTGGACGCGCGCCTCGCCGCGATCCTTCAAGAGATCGGCGTCACCCGCCTGTTCGTCGTGCGCATCGGCGGCCGGCTCGGGCACAAGGTGCCGCTCAGCCTCGAGGAGGTTTCCGCGCCGAAGCTCGTGCCCGTCGCGGCCGCCTCGCTGACCGCGACCACTCTCGACGAGGCCGACATCGTCGCGACGCGGCTCGTCTCCGCGGTGCTCGACCGCCGCTCGGCGGACGACAACGCCGGGATGCGGACCGTGACGGCGACCGAGGCGCGTCCCTTCCAGAAGAAGCCCGGCGAGCGATTCCTGCTGGTGGGGTTGCCGCTGCTGCTCGCGCACGGCGACGGCGGCCGCAACACGCCGTCCGGCTTCTCGGTGAGCTACTTCTACGAGGCGGAAGCGTTTCGCGTCGGCGCCTCCGTGATCGCTGCCACGCGGGACGGCTCGGGCGTCGGCTGGTTCGGGCTCGATGCGGCCTGGCTCCCGCTGGACGGGGAGATCAGCCCGTACCTGGGCGCCGGGCTCGGGTACATGGGCGCCGCGGAGACCGGTGGGTTGGGTGGGCGCCTCTCCGCAGGCGTGGAGCTGTTCCGGCTCCACGGCGTCCGTTTGCTAGGGGGTATCGACGCGGTGTTCCCGTTCTTCAACACGACCACATACGTGTTCGGAAGCCCGCCGCAGGTGCGCACGGTCTACCCGATGGCGCACTTGCAGCTCGGATTCTGAGGCGCGTCGTTCCTTCAGTGGAAGCTGACGCCGAGATCGACGTTCACGCCATAGAAGTTCGTATTGTTCCCGGTCGTCACGCCGCTTCCGCTGGGCGAGCTCCGGACGAGCTGGTCGGTCAAGAGGTAGTTGTACTGGAAGCGCCCGCCGATCTTGAACGCGCCCAGGTTGAAGTCGACGCCGCCGCCGAACGGGATGGTGGCGACCGTCTTGCCATGCAGGCCACCGCCGCTGTTCACCACCTCGTTGTCGACCTTGAAGTTCGTCACGCCGAAGCCGCCGAAGACGTACGGCATCACGTTGTCCGGCAGCACGTTCACGCGCGCGTCGGCGTACGCGCCGTTGGAGATGAAACGCGTGCTGTTCGTGTTGTTCACCACGTCGCGGACATTGCTCTGCGACCCAAGATAGCCGACCTCCACTCCGAGGACCGGCGTCGGCAGGATGCCCAGCCGGACGCCATACTGGGCGCCCAGGTCGGACGGCGACGCCAGCGCCTGGTCGTACTTGACGGCGCCGCCCTGCAGCGTGAGCGACAGCTCGCTCTCGGCGCGCGCGGCGAGCGGCAGCAGGAGGAGCGCGGCGGCGGTCGGCAGGATCTTCTTCATCGGCGTTCTCCGGTATCTGGTCGCGCGACCGTCGCGAGCGCGGTGCGCGGTGGTAAAAACGGTAGCCTCGGAGCGGCGGCATGGCCTGCCTGGCGGAAGGCAGGGCAGCGGCGGGCGCCGCGCAGCCAGGGGAGCGGGTGGGCACGGTCAAGCTCGAGCTGCAGAAGGACCTGGCCCGGCACCTGCGCGGGGGTCACCCCTGGGTCTTCCGGCGCGCGCTCGCCAAGGCGCCGGCGGGGCTGGAGCCGGGAGCCATCGTGGACGTCACCGAGCGCGGCCGGTTCGTGGCGCGGGGCTACTATGATGCGCATTCGCACATCACCGTCCGCGTCCTGACGCTCGACCCGGCCGAGGCGATCGGCCCCCACTTCTGGCGCCGGCGCGTCGCGAAGGCAGTCGCGCTCAGGCGCGCATATGCGCCCTTCTCGGACCCGGCGATCACGGACTGCGCGCGCCTCGTCCACGGCGAGGGGGACGGGCTCCCGGGCGTGGTCGCCGACCTGTACGGAAAATTCGGGGTGCTGAAGCTGTACAGCGCCGGGCTCGCCCCGCACCGCGGGCAGATCGTCGAGGCGCTCCGCGGCGAGGTGGACCTCCTGGGGGTGTACGGGCGCGATGACGATACGGTCCCCTCCGCGGAAGAGGACGAGACCGCGCTGGAGGACGATTCCGGTCCGTCGCGCGCCGCCCGCGGACAAGTCCTCTGGGGCGTGGAGCCACCCGACCCGGTGCTGGTGCGCGAGAACGGCGTCGCGCTCGCAGTGGACGTGCGGGCAGGGCAGAAGACGGGCCTCTTCCTCGACCAGCGCGAGAACCGCCTGGCGCTGCGGCGCTATGCGCGCGGCGTCCGGCGCGCGCTGAACTGCTTTTCGTACACCGGCGGCTTCTCGCTCGCGCTGGCGCTCGGCGGCGCACGCGAGGTGATGAGCGTCGACCGCGACGCCTCCGCGCTGCAGCTCGCGCGGCGGAACTTCGAGCTGAACGGGCTCGATCCCGCGACGCACGGATTCGAGGCGGCGGACGTGCTGGATCACCTGCGCGGGGCGGGCGCCGGCCGATTCGATCTCATCGTGCTCGACCCGCCCGCCTACGCCAAGACGCAGAAAGCGGTGCCCGCCGCGCTGGACGGCTACGCGTCGCTGCACCGGGCCGCGCTGGGAGCGCTCGCGCCCGGCGGCATCCTGGCCACCGCGAGCTGCTCCGCGCGCGTAACGCCGGAGGACTTCCTCGGCGCGATCCGCGAGGCGGCCGTGAAGACCCGGGCCGATCTCACGCTGCTCGAGGAGCGGCGGCAACCTCCCGACCATCCCATCAAGCTCTCCTTCCCCGAGGGCCGGTACCTGAAATTCTTCGTGTTTCGCAAAGGGGACGGCTGATCGTGCAACTTGCCCGGACCTGCCCGAATCGGGTGATCCTCCGCTGGAGTTGGACGGCACGTAGATCCGGTGACCCCATGCGGCGTTGGATCGTCGGGCGCTGAAATCCGGAGGCGCCCGGAACGTATGTCGCTCGTACGGGAGTACACTGGCGCGCGGAGCGGGTCCATGTCCGTCGAGCTGAGCACGTTGCATGCAAGGCCGGCGCTCTTCGAGCGCGCGGTGGTGGCGCTCCTCGCGCTCCTGGTCCTGCTGCTGCTCGGCCTGACCGGATGCGGGCGCCGGATCGTTCCCGTCCTGGCGGAGCAGGGCGATCCGGACGCCATCCCGGGGCTCATCGACGTGGGTTTCGAGGGGTTCACGCCCGAGCACCACGCGCTCGGCGCGCGGCTCGGCGAAGTGCTCGAGGACGAACGGCTGGTCGACGACCCGTTCGACGACATCGACGAGCCCGAGCAGCTGCTCGTCCTCCGCATCGACCCGGTGCGCGAGGCCGAAGTGCTGGACGAGCTGCGCCGCCGCCCCGACGTGCACTTCGCGGAGCCGGTGGTGAAGGTGCACGCCCTCTGGGTCCCCGACGACCCGCAGTTCGCGCAGCAATGGCACCTCAAGGCAGCCGGCGCGCCCTCGGCTTGGGACACCGCGCGCGGCGCGGGAGTGACCGTCGCCATCATCGACACCGGGGTGGCGCCCGTCGACGACCTCGACCCCGCCCGCCTGCTGCGGGGACACAACTTCCTCGACAGAGGGGATGACGCGCGCGACGACAACGGTCACGGCACTCACGTCGCGGGCACCGTCGCACAGACGACCGACAACGGGATCGGGGTGGCGGGGATGGCGCCGCTCGCGCGGCTGCTGCCGCTCAAGGTGCTGGGCGCCGACGGAAGCGGGACCTCCGTGGCCATCGCCGACGCGATCCGCTGGGCGGCCGACCACGGCGCCCGCGTGCTGAACCTCTCGCTCGGCGGGGGAGCCCGCTCGGCGGCGATGGCGGACGCGGTCGCCCATGCCCGAAGGCGCGGCTGCGTGGTGGTGTGCGCGGCGGGAAACAGCGGCGGCAGGGGAGTGTCGTATCCGGCCGCGTACCCGGGCGCGCTCGCGGTGAGCTCCGTCGGTCCGAAGGGGCGGCTGGCGCCGTACTCGTCCTACGGGCCGGAAGTGCGCATCGCCGCGCCGGGCGGAGACAAGTCGCAAGGAGAGCAGGGCGGCGTGCTGCAGGAGACCATCGACCCGTCCTCCGGAGAAGGCGTGTATCGCTGGTTGCAGGGCACCAGCATGGCCGCACCTCACGTCGCCGGGGCGGCGGCGCTCTTGCAGTCGGCCGGCGTGACCAACCCGGCGGCGGTGGAGCGGCTGCTCGCCTCGAGCGCGCGCTCTCCCGGCGCCTACGGCGATGCGGAGATCGCAGCCGACGCGGAGCGATACGGCGCGGGGCTCTTGGACGTGGCCGGAGCGCTGCGGACGGCCACTACCTGGTGGGCGTTGTGGCGCGTCGCTTTGGCGGCGCTCGGCGCCTGGCTCGGGCTCGCGCACGCGCGCCGGCTGGGCCAAGTGCGCGGCACGCCGGCGGGGTTGTGGCCCGCACTGCTCGTCGGCGCCGGAGCGTACACGCTCCTCGCGCCTCTGGGCATTGCGCGGCTGCCCGGGCTGGGCCTGCTCGCGCTGCCTCCGCCGGCGCTCGCGCAGCACTTCTTCGGTCTGGCCGGGATGGGGTTCACGGCCTCCGCGGTGGGATACCTCGTCTGGAGCGCGGTGCCGCCTCTCGCGCTGGCGCTCGTCGCGCGCGCGGTGAAGCCGCTGCGTGGAATCGCGGCGGGCCTCGCGTTCGGGTGGGCGGGCCTGCTCCTGCACGCCGCGCTGGTGCGCAGCGTCTACCTGCCCATCCTGCCGCTCTGGATGGTCCCGCTCTGGCTCTTGCTCGGATCGTTCATCGCCTGGTGGGCGGGGCGGGCGGTCGTCGTTCCCGAGAGGCTGCGATGAAGGTGCGCGGCCGCGTCGAGCGCAGAGACCTGGAGGGCGGGATCTGGCAGCTCGTTGCCGAGGACGGAAAACGCTACACGCTCGTTGGCGCGGTCTCCGGTCTCCAGGCAGGGACGCAGGTGGAGGTGGAGGGGACGATCGACGAGGGATTCGGAATCGCGATGGCCGGGCCGCAGCTGCGCGTGCGGAAGGTCCGGACGGCGTAGCACGCGCGGCGTCAGGCCGATTCGCGCCACCACGAGATGGCGGTGGCCACCACCGCCGCGGCGCTCAGGCCGAGCCAGACCCACATCGACATGTCGGGCATCATGCGGCGCAGCTGCGCGATGCCGAGGATCACTCCAGCCACCCAGATGGCCTGGAGGACGAAGGGGCTGGAGGAGCGAGATGGCTCCTGCGCAGGTCCGTCCGGCGCCTCGGCGCCGGCGGTACGCCGGAGGATCCGCGGGGCCAGGGCGATGCCGGCGGCGAGCAGCGCGGCGCCCAGCGCGAGGAGCCACCCAGGCGGCGGGATGTCCGGATCTTCCCAGCCGAGCAGGAACGCACCTCCGGCGACGGCGTTGTTCGTCGCGTGGCAGAGGATCGAAGGCCAGAGCGAGCCGCTCCACAGGCGCAGCACGGCGAGCAGGACGCCGATCTCCCACAGGCCCGCGAACCCGATCTTGTTTCCGTGCAGCAACGAGAACATCGCGCCGGTCGCGATGCAGGCGGCGAGCGGACCCCAGCTCCGCGCGAAGGCGGGGACCGCGTAGCCGCGGAAGAACAGCTCTTCGCCGAGCGGCGCCGCGACGGCGACGGTGAGCACCATGGGTAGCGCTTGCTGCGAGAAATACAGATCGAGGGCGCGCTGGAGGGCGTCGAACTCCCTCACCCACGGCTCGGGAGAGAGCGTCCGGGACGCCCAGGTGACGAACGAAACCACGGGCTGGTTCGCCACCGCGAGCAGGACGGCTGCGCCGAGGTAGGCGGGCCTCGGCGCGCGGAGACCCAGGAACGGTCGCGCCGGAAGTCCGGCGAGCCGGACCGCGAGGACGGCAGGCAACGCGATGGCGAGGATCTCGGTGACCCACAAGCCGGCAATGATGTCGCGCTGCTGCGTCGCCTGGCCGATCGCCAGATAGCCCACCCACAGGGCGACGTACGCCGCGAAGGCGCTCGCCGCGCCCGGTGGGCCCCGCGTCGCGTCAGCCATGGGCGCAGGCCCATACCACGGAAGGGCCGGTGCGGCCCTTCCGTGGATCAACGGCAAGCCGGGCAGGATGCGGCGCCGGCGGCGCGCAGTTACCCTGACCGGGGCATGCCCGACGACGATCACGTGCAGACCGGCCGGCTCCGGCGGCTGAGCCGGCTGGCCTACCTCACGGCGCGCACCACCGGCGATCTGCTCGCCCAGCAGGCACGACGGAAGCTGGGTGGGGAGTCGAGCCCGGATCTGCGCAAGGCCGCGGAGCGCATCCTGGGGACGCTCGGGGAGCTGAAGGGCGCCGCGCTCAAGCTGGGTCAGGCCTTGGCGATGGATCCCGACGCGCTGCCGGCCGAGGCCCGCCGCATCGTCGCGAAGCTGCTCGCGCAAGCGCCGCAGCG
>VBKO01000012.1 GCA_005888115.1 Deltaproteobacteria bacterium | reverse complement strand
CACCCGCGCGCCCCGACGCAGGAGCAAAGTGATGCGGACCAGCAAGGCATTGGCGCTCGTGGTGCTCGCGCTTGCTTGTGCCGCCCGCGCCGCCGACGACGTCCAGCTCCAGGAAGCGACCGGACAGGCCGCCGTGCTGAACGGCGACAAGCCGGCGGCGCGCGAGAAGGCGATCGACGATGCGCTCCGGCAGGCGGTGAAGATGGCCGTCGGCACGCAGGTGCAGAGCGTGACCGAGGTGCAGGAGTTCCAGACCAAGATGGACACGGTCCTGGAGCACTCCACCGGGTACGTGAAGCGCTACGAGATCCTGAAGGAGGGCACCGAGGGCGACGTGGTCCAGGTGACGGTTCGCGCGCAGGTCAGCCTGGCGGCGCTCGACAAGGACCTCGAGGCCCTGGGCCTCCTGATGGCCCGCAAGAATTTCCCGCGCACCATGGTGCTCATCGCCGAGCAGAACATCGGCATGGCGGCGCCGGCGCGGCCATGGGTGCGCAACGAAGTCGTCTCGGCCGACCTGCGCGTGGCGGAGAATGTGGTCCTGGACGAGCTGCGCCAGCGTGGGTTCCGGCAGCTGGTCGACGCCGGGATCGCCGAAGAGAAGGCCGCCTCGGTGGGCGGCTTCACCACGAGTCTCACGGCGGCGCAGGCGCGCAAGCTGGGCTCGCTCACCCACGCCGAGGTGATCCTCCTCGGGCAGGCCATCGTCAGCCAGCGCGCTCCCATCGCGGAGCTGGGCCCCGACTGGCACTCCTGCAGCGCGAACCTGTCTGCGCGCGCCGTGAACACGGACAACGGCGACGTGCTCGCCACGGTGGAGTCGACGCAGAACGCGGCCGCCCTCGACGACCTCTCCTGCGGCAAGCAGGCCATCCAGAAGGCGGCGAAGAAGGTGGCGGAGCAGGTGGTGCAGAAGGTAGGCGCGCGCTGGTCCGAGGACGTGTCGGGCGGCAACGCCGTGCGCGTGACGGCGCGCAAGGTCGGATCCTTGCGCGCCGCGAGCGACTTCAAGGGAGCGCTCACGCAGCAGATGCGCGGCGTCCGCTCGGTCGCGCAGCGCAGCTACGGTGGCGGCACGCAGGAACTGGACGTGACGCTGGTCGGGTCCACCGAGCAGTTCGCGGAGGAGCTGGAGTCGAAGAAGCTGGGCCGGTTCACCGTGCGCGTGACCTCGGTCACCGCGAACACGGTGGACGTCGAGCTCGGTCAGTGATCGGTCGTCGCCTGCTGCCCTGGGCGGTCGCGGGCGCGCTGGTGTGGAGCGCGCCTCGCGTCGGCGGGCAGACGCGGGATCGGGTCGCGACGGTCTCGCTGGTGGAGGGCACCGCCCAGTTGCGGCGCGGGCCGCGAGCTCCGCAGGACGTGCGGGAAGGGTCAAGCGTGCAGCAGGGGGACGTGGTGGAGACGGGCGACGACTCGCGGCTGGAGCTCAGGCTTCCCGACGCGAGCGCGCTGCGGATCGGCCCGCGCGCGAGGCTCGCGCTCACGGCCGCGCACTTCGAGCGCGGCCCGGCCAGGCGGCAGCTCTCGGTGAAGCTCTTCTTCGGCAAGGTGTGGGCGAAGGTGACGGCCGCCGCGGGCGGCGATCAGCGGTTCCAGATCGAGACCGAGAACGCGGTGGCTGGCGTGCGCGGTACCACCTTCCGGGTGGACGCGCACGAGGACCGCAGCGTGCTGGTGCGGGTGTACTCGGGCACGGTCGCAGTCCGCCGCAACGCTCCGAGCTACGCGCGGCCCGGGGACGGCGGGCGCCGCGAGGTGCCCGGCCCGGAGGAAGTCACGCGCGACGCGTGGGAGAAGCTGGTCGGCAGGCAGATGCAGATCCTCATCTCCGCGGACGGCACGCCCGGCGTCCCAGGCCCGTTCAGCGAGGCGGACGAGAAGGACGACGACTGGTCGGCCTGGAACCGGAAACGCGACGAGCAGGGGAAGTGAACGTCCCGAATCTCCTGACCGGCGCCCGGCTGGTCGCAGTGCCCGTCTTCGTCGGTTTCTTCCTGCGCGGCGACCGCAAGACGGCCCTCTTCGTCTTCGTGGGCGCGATGATCACCGATGCGCTCGACGGGATCCTCGCACGCGCGCTGAAGCAGTTCACCCGCATCGGCGCGCTCCTCGACCCGGTGGCCGACAAGGTGCTGGGGCTCGCGGCGCTGGTGCTGCTCTGCTGGTCGCGCGCGCTGCCCTGGTGGTTGCTCGGCGTCACGCTGTTCCGCGACGTCTGCATCTTCACCGCCATCTGGCTGCTCGAGCGCACCGGCCACGGCTACACGGTCCGGCCGACGCGCTTCGGCAAGTACTCGACCGCGGCGCTCGCCGCGACCACCGTCCTGGCGCTGGTGCAGGGAGCGACCGAGGTCGCCGCGCCGACGCGTCCGCTGATCATCGCGCTGGCCATCGTCGCGGCCGAGTGCGTGCTGGTGAGCTGGGCGCAGTACCTTTGGCTCTTCGTGCGGCTGATGCGCCTCCCGCCGCAGAGGGTACGGACGTGATCCTCGCGCTCCTCGTCCTGGTCCTCGGACAAGAGGCCGTCTCTCGCGGGGATCTGCGCAAGCTCAATCCCAACCAGGTGCGGCTCGTCGTCCGTCCCGGCGGCAGCAACCTGCTCGCGGAAACGGCCGTCCGCGAATTGCGCGCCTGGCGCGGCCAGGTGGCCATCGAGCTGCGCATGCCCGTCTCGCGGAAGGAGGCAGCGCGCTTGAACCGCGTCCCTCGCTTCTCCGCCCGCGTCGTGCAGGGCAGCATCCGCGACAAGTCGCTCCGCCGCGTGCACGCCGAGTCGGTGCGCGCCGTCCCGCGCACCCCGCTTCCGGTGAAGGAACGTCCCTGCCCGGACGCCACGCTGCGGGGCCGCTCCGGCGCCGACGAGGTGCTGGTCGCGCCCTCCGGCGTCGACTCGTGCCTCCTCGACTGGCTGGCTCGCCGCCGCGCTTGACCCTCCCAGAACCCCCTGCTACATCCCGCAACCCGATTGCGTCCTTAGCTCAGCGGTAGAGCACCACCTTGACACGGTGGGGGTCGCTGGTTCGATCCCAGCAGGGCGCACCAAACCGTTCATTCTGCTGAAGGCATCACCCGCGCGGCGGCGTCCCGTCGGAGAAGATGGTGACCACGACCTCGGCGGGGCCCGCCGGGCGGCGGAAGGCGAGTTGCAGGTCGCCCGTCGCGAGCTCCAGCGGTGCGTCTGCCTGGGTCGGCAGGCGCGCTCCACCGCGCAGCTGCAGGGGCGCGCCGCTCCGCTGCTGGACGAGCACTACGCCAGGCTTGCCGCCGAACGAGCGCAGCTCGACGCCTAGTTTCCCGGCCGGCGTCGTCTTCGCCGAAAGGTTTACCGAGGCCACGACTTGCGCCCCGATCCGCAGGGAGGCGGTCTTCGAACCCGCCATCGCGGCTCCCGGAACGCCGGCGAGAAACAGGAGGACCGCCGCGCTCCACGCGATCCGCCGGCCGGTTCCACCCCTGCTGCACGCTTGCGATCCGGTAGCCATGGCCGCTGATTGTGCGAGCACCATGCCAAGCCTCAACCCGCGTGATTGCTAGGAAAAATATGGCGGGGCGACGGTCTGCTGACGCCGGGATGGACCCGGAACCGACGGGCTTTTGACGCTTCGGCCGAAAACTCGGCGAGCTGCACCGAGCGCGGTAGCTTCGCGCGACTCGAGACGTCATGACGAAGAAACCCCTGGCAGCGTTGCTCCTCGCCATCTGCGTTCCTGCGGCGAACGCCGCGGCCGCGGACCTGCAGCTGGACGTCTACACTGCGCCGCCGGAAGGCCTGGGAGTCGCGTCGACCCTGATCTCGGGGCCGAGCGAGGCAATCCTGATCGACTCGCAATTCCGGAACAGCGACGCGGAGAAGCTCGCGGACAAGATCGTGGCCAGCGGCAAGAAGCTCAAGGCGATCTTCGTGACCCACGCGCACCCCGACCACTACTTCGGCACCGCGGTGCTGCGGAAGCGGTTCCCCGGCGTGCCCGTGTACATGACCAAGGCGGCCCTGAAGGAGTTCAAGGAGACGGTCGACGCGAAGATCAAGCAATGGGGGCCGATCTACAAGGACGAGATCCCGACCGAAGTGCCGCCGCCGCAAAAGCTTCCTAGCAGGAAGCTCAAAGTAGACGGGCAGCTCGTCCAGGTGATTCGCGATCTCCAAGGCGATTCGAAGGGCCCGACGAACAGCTACGTGTGGGTGCCCTCCGCGAAGGCCGAGGTGGCGGGCGACATCGTCTTCCAGCGGACCCACGTCTGGCTGGCCGAATCCACTTCGAAGACCCGCAAGGCGTGGCTGGCGTCGCTGCGCAAGCTCGCCGGGCGGCACCCCAAAGTGGTGGTCGCCGGGCACAAGCGAACCGTCGATTCGCCGGACAGCCCGGGCGCGATCAACTTCACGCGCGATTACATCCGTGCTTTCGAAGCTGCGAAGCTCTCTTCGCATAGCGCCGACGAGCTGATCGCGAAGATGAAGCAGAGGGAACCGGACCTGGCGCTCGACGCGATCCTGACCTTCGCGGCGAAGGCGGCGTTCCCGCAGTAAGCCGCCATTGACGTGCTCCGTCGCCGCCGTACGTTGTGGCAGTGGCCGACGTGGAGCTGCTCGAGCAGGGGGACCTGTATTTCCTCTATACGCCCCGCGTGCGCCGGCGCCTCGCGCCGCCGTTCGAGGCGGACGAGCGTGTCGCGGGTCCGCGCGACGTGCAGCGGCTGCATGTCGTCCTGAGCCCGCACGGCAGGCAGGCGTACCGGCGGTTGCTCATCGGCAGGAAGCGCATGCCGGAAACGCGCCGGCAGCGGTTCTGGGCCGAGATCGAGCGGGTCTGCGAGACGCCTGTGGAGGTTTGCGCGGACCTCGGCCGCATCGAGTACGACACCAAGACGCGAGGACCGCGCGTGCAGCCACCGGCGCGCCCGGCGGGGGAGGGCGTGTATGCGCTGGCGCGCCACGGCGACCACGCGCATCTCGCCTACCGGCTCGAGATGCCCCGCCGCCCCGGCGAGGTGCAGCGGGCGCTGCGCATCCTGCCGGAGGCGAGCTACATCGTGGCCGCGTTCAATCCGGAAGCACCGCCGAAGCTCGGCCGCCGTCCGCCGCACGTCGAGCCGCTCCCCGACTGGATGCGCGCGAAGTTCCGCGGCCGGAAGTTCGCTCCGGCCGATGCGGACCTCCTCGACGTGGCCGGGCTCGAGCTGGTGCTGATCGGGGCATCCGACGACGTAGAGGCCGAGCTCGGGATTCATCTCGATGCGCAGTCCGAGCGGCTCGACCTGCTGCGCGACCTCCGCCTCGACCCACGCGAGCACCCGCTGGAACCTGCGCTGGACGGCACCTGGCGCTGACGCCGCGCCCGCGTGCCGCGGCCGAACCTCGCTTGACAGTGCCCTCCCGCTCGCCTACCTCCCGCAGACCATGGCGGATCTCAGCATCACGCTCCCCGACGGATCGCAGAAGCAGGTGCCGCCCGGCACCACCGTCGCCGATTTCGTCAAGCAGCACATCGGCGCGGGGCTCGCACGCGCTGCGCTCTTCGCCAAGCTGGACGACGAGGAGCTGGACCTGTCGCGCCCCCTGACCCGCGGCGGGAAGCTCACCGTCTTCACCAACAAGAGCCGGGAAGGGCTGGACCTCATCCGCCACGACGCCGCGCACATCATGGCCAGCGTGGTGCAGCGGCTCTTTCCCGGGACCCAGGTGACCATCGGCCCCAGCACCGAGGAGGGCTTCTACTACGACTTCTTCCGCGAGAAGCCGTTCACTCCGGAGGACCTGCAGCGCATCGAGAAAGAAGCCAACGAAGAGATCAAGAAGGACCTCCCCTTCGTGCGCAAGGAGGTCTCCAAGGAGGAGGCGCTCGCGCTCTTCGAGAAGCTGGGCGAGAAGTTCAAGGTCGAGATCGTCAACGACATCTTCGCCAAGGGCGCGAAGACCCTGACGCTGTAGCTGCAGCGGATCTATGGCACCGCGTTCTTCGACAAGAAGGACCTCGACGCCTGGCTCAAGCAGCAGGAGGAGGCGAAGAAGCGCGACCACCGCAAGCTGGGCAAGGAGCTGGACCTCTTCTACTTCCATCCGTTCGCGCCCGGCGCCGCGTTCTGGGCCCACAAGGGCACGCTGCTCTTCCACACCCTCTCGAACGCGATGCGCGGGCTCTGCCTGCGAAATGGCTATCAGGAAATCAAGACGCCGCTCATCTACAACAAGGGTCTGTGGGAGATCAGCGGCCACTGGGGCAAGTACCGGGAGAACATGTTCCTCATCCAGGACAGCGAGACCGGCGAGCACGACTCGTCGCTCAAGCCGATGAACTGCCCCTCGCACTACCTGCTGTACTCGATGAAGAAGCACAGCTACCGCGAGCTGCCGGTGCGCTTCCACAGCCAGGACGTGCTCCATCGCAACGAGGCGACCGGCGTGCTGAGCGGGCTGACGCGGGTGCGGCAGTTCCAGCAGGACGACGCGCACATCATCTTGATGGAATCGCAGATCACCGACGAGGTGCGCCGGCTGGTCGAGCTCGTAGGCCGGGTCTTCCAGGCGTTCGGCCTCGAGTACCGGGCGAAGTTCGGCACCCGCCCCGCGCAGCGGATCGGCAGCGACGAGCTATGGGACCGCGCCGAGGCGAGCCTGCGCGAGGCGGTGGAGCAGACCGGCGTCTCCTGGGTGGAGAACCCCGGAGACGGCGCGTTCTACGGCCCCAAGTTGGACTTCCACGTGCGGGACAGCATCGGGCGCGAGTGGCAGCTGGGCACCATCCAGCTGGACTACAACGCGCCGGACCGCTTCGATCTCAGCTACGTGGGCGAGGACAACAAGGAGCACCGGCCGGTGGTCATCCACCGCGCCATCTACGGCTCCTTCGAGCGGTTCATCGCCATCCTCATCGAGCACTACGCGGGGAACTTCCCGGTGTGGCTGGCGCCGGTGCAGGCCCGCGTCATCACCGTGGCGGATCGGCACATGCCCTGGGCGCGCGAGGCGGCGCAGGTGCTCCAGGCGCGCGGGCTGCGGGCGGAGCTCGACGAGTCGAGCGAGAAGCTCGGCGCAAAGATCCGCGACGCGCAGCTGCAGAAGATCCCCTACACGCTCGTGGTCGGCGACAAGGAGGTCGAGCAGAAGGCCGTCTCGCCGCGCCGCCACGGGGAGGGCAAGGACGCCGAGATGGGCACCCTGCCGCTCGCCGCCTTCGCCGAGCAGCTGGCGAAGGAGGCTACGGTCCCGTTTTGAGCGTGCGCATGGGTGAGCGCGCGCCTACACGAACCCTTGACACAGCCCGGAGGGCGGATACCCTAACCAGGCCCGCAATCCGGGGTGGGTGGGGTTTTTCTGCCCTGAAATCAGTAGCTGAACGTCCGGTGCGCCGGTGCGTGCCGGTCCACTTTTCCGAAGGAGTCCGCCATCCGCGACGCCCGCACGAACCGCCGTATCCGCGCACGTGAACTTCGTGTCATCGGTCCCGAAGGTGAGCAGCTGGGAGTGATCCCACTCGAGACCGCCCTCGCCAAGGCCCAAGAGTTCGGCCTCGATCTGGTCGAGGTCTCGCCCATGGCCAAGCCGCCGGTCTGCAAGATCATGGACTACGGCAAGTTCAAGTACGAGACCAAGAAGAAGGCGAGCGAGGCGAAGAAGAAGCAGACGGTCGTGAAGCTCAAGGAAGTGAAGTTCCGGCCCAAGACCGAGGAGCACGACTACGCCTTCAAGACCAAGGCCATTCGCGAGTTCCTCGCCGAGGGCAACAAGGCGCGCGTGACGGTCATGTTCCGCGGCCGCGAGATCACCCATCGCGAGATCGGCCAGGCCATCCTGCGCCGCATCGAGACCGAGCTGAAGGACATCGCGATGGTCGAGCAAACGGCTCGCCTCGAAGGCAGGCTTCTGTTCATGATCCTGGCGGCAAACCCGCGCTTCCTGCAGCAGCAGCGCTCGCTGCAACAGCAGCAGCAGGCGCCGGCCGGCCAGTCGCCGCGGGCCGGACAGCCGCAGGCGCCGCGCCCCGGAGCGGCGCAACCGCAGTCCCGCCCCCCGCCGGCCGCCGCGCGCCCGGCGACGACCGGCAACGGCGCGCCCCGGCCCGCCGCCTCGTCCTCCGCGCCCGCTCCGGCTCAGCACGCCGCCGAGGCGCCCAAGGCATAAGTTCCGAGGCAGAAGGGTTGATTTCGGAGGCGGCCTGAGGTACTAGGCCGCTTCCTTTTTCGAGGTGGGCCCAAAGCGATGCCGAAGTTGAAGACCAAGCGGAGCGCGGTGAAGCGGTTCCGCAGCACGGGAACGGGCAAGATCAAGGTGGCCAAGGCGTTCCGCCGCCACAACCTGTCCCTGAGCAAGAATCGCAAGCGCAAGCGCCACCTGCGCCACAGCCAGGTACTCGCCCGGCGCGACGAGAAGCACCTCAAGAAGGCCCTGCCGTACGGGTTGCCGAAGTAGGAGAAGTCAGCACATGCGCGTCAAGAGAGGATTCAAAGCCCGCCGCCGCCGCAACCGCGTCCTGAAGCTCGCCAAGGGCTTCCGCGGCCGGCGTCACGGCACGTACAAGCGCGCGGTCGAGGCGGTCGAGCGCGCGATGATGCAGTCGGCGCGCAGCCGTCGGGTGCGCCGGCGCGATTTCCGCTCGCTGTGGATCGCGCGCATCAACGCGGCCGCGCGGATGTCCGGCATGTCGTACTCGAAGCTGGTGGCGGGCCTGAAGAAGTCCGGCATCGTGCTCGACCGCAAGGTGCTGGCCGACATCGCGGTTGCCGACCCGCAGGCGTTTGCGGCCATCGCCAAGCGCGCCGCGGCGTAGGCCTCTACCGCAATGACTGCACGAGGCCGCGTCGGGGCGAACCCGGCGCGGCTTTCGTCGTTTCTGGAGCCGTGATGATCGACGAGCTGAACGCGTTGCTCGCGCAGGCAAAGGACGAGTTGGCGGACGCCCGCGACGAGGCGCAGGTCGAGGCCGCGCGCATCAAGTTCCTGGGCAAGAAGGGCTCGCTCTCCGCCGTGCTGCGCGGCATGGGCAAGCTCGCGCCCGACGAGCGGCCGCGCGTCGGCGAGGCGGTCAACTCGGTCAAGGCCGGCATCGAGGATCTTCTCGAGCGAGCGAAGAAGGCGGTCGCCGAGCGAGCGCTGGACGCGGACCTCCGTCGGGAGAAGCTCGACGTCACGCTGCCCGGCCGCCCGCAGAAGCTCGGGCACCGCCACCCGGTATCGCTCGCCATGGACGACATCATCGAGATCTTCGCCCGGCTCGGGTTTCACGTCGCCGACGGACCGGAGATCGAGTGGGACGTCTACAACTTCGAAAAGCTCTGCTTCCCGGTCGATCACCCCGCCCGCGACATGCAAGACACCTTCTCACTCGACCCCGCGACCCTGCCGCCGCCGCCCAAGGGAGCGCCCGATCCGCCCACGCGCATCCTGCGCACGCACACCAGCCCGGTGCAGATCCGCGCGATGCTCGAGGCGCGCAAGCCGCCCATCCGCGTCATCACGCCGGGCAAGGTCTATCGCTGCGACTCCGACGTGACCCACACGCCCATGTTCCACCAGGTCGAATGCCTGCACGTCGAGGAGGGCGTCTCGATGGCGCACCTGCGAGGGACGCTCGACGCGTTCGTGAAGGCGTTCTTCGGCCCGCACATCCAGACCCGGCTGCGGCCCAGCTACTTCCCCTTCACCGAGCCGTCCGCCGAAGTGGACATCTCGCACCCGCTCTGCGGCGGCAAGGGCTGCAAGATCTGTAAAGGCAGCGGCTGGATGGAGGTGCTCGGCGCGGGAATGGTGAACCCGGACGAGCTGTCGGGAGTCGGCATCGATCCGGAGAAGTACACCGGATATGCGTTCGGCGTGGGCATCGACCGGCTGGCGATGCTGCGGCACGGGATCGACGATCTGCGGTTGCTGTTCGACAACGACGTCCGGTTCCTGCAGCAACTGTGAAAGGGCCGCCATGAAGGTCTCGCTGAACTGGCTGCGCGAGCTGTGCGCGACCGACCTCCCCGCCGACGAGCTGGCACGAAGGCTCACCTTTGCCGGCGTCGAGGTGGAGGGCAGGGAGGGGCGCGGTACGCACCAGGTAGTCTGCGGAGCGCAGAACTTCCGGGTCGGAGACGTGGTGCCCATGGCGCGACCCGGGGCGGTGCTGCCGGGCGGACAGCGGATCGGGCGCGCCAAGCTGCGCGGCGTAGAGAGCGCCGGGATGCTTTGCTCGGCGCGCGAACTGGGGCTGTCCGAGGATCACGAAGGGCTGCTCATCCTGCCGCGCGATACGCCAGTCGGAACGGGGCTCGAGGAGCTGCTCGGGCTGCCCGACACCGTCTTCGAGCTGAACGTCGCGCCCAACAGGCCGGATGCGCTCTCGCACCTGGGCATCGCGCGCGAGGTGCACGCGCTGACCGGCGCTGCCCTCCGGATACCTCAGCCGCGGCTCGCGGAAGGGGGGAAGCGGATCGACGCGCTGGCGCGGGTGGACGTGGAGGATGCCAAGCGCGCTCCGCGGTACCTGGCGCGCGTCATCGAGGGCGTCCGCATCGGACCCTCGCCGCTGCGGTTGCAGGAACGGCTGCGGGGCTGCGGGGTGCGGCCCATCGGCAACGTGGTCGATGCGACCAACCTGGCGCTGCTCGAGCTGGGGCACCCGCTGCACGCCTTCGACCTCGACCGCCTGGCGGGGTCGCGCATCGTCGTGCGGCGCGCACGGCGCGGCGAGCCGATGACCACGCTCGACGGAAAGCAGCGCACGCTGTCGGACGATGATCTGGTGATCGCCGACGGCGGGAAGCCGGTCGCACTGGCGGGCGTGATGGGCGGTCAGACCAGCGAGGTATCGGACGCGACGACGCGGATCCTGATCGAAAGCGCCGTCTTCGATGCAGGCGGCACCCGGCGGACGGCCCGCCGCCACGGGCTGCACACCGAGGCCTCGCACCGCTTCGAGCGCGGCGCGGACGAGAAGATGGCCGCGCTCGCGCTGGACCGCTGCGCCGAGCTGTTGGTGCAGCTCGCCGGCGGGAAGATCGCCAAGGGCGTGATCGATCGGTACCCCTCGCCGCGGCCGCAGACGCGCATCTGGGTGCGGCCGGCGCGCGTCTCCTCCGTGCTCGGGACCCAGGTCGCCGCGGCCGAGGTGGAGCAGCGGCTGCAATCGCTGGGGCTGCAGAGCGTGGAGGGAGATGCGAAGCGGCGACTGTGGGCGGTGCCCTCGTGGCGCGGCGATCTGACCCGGGAGATCGACGCGGTCGAGGAGGTCGCGCGGCTGCGCGGCTACGACACGATCCCGGTGGTGGTTCCCAAGGCTGGCGTCGGCGAAACGGCCGCCATCGCTCCGGAGCAGCGGATCACGCGCGCCGCTCGGGCTGCGCTCGCGGCGCGTGGATTCGACGAGGCGCTGAACTACAGCTTCGTCTCCGAGCGCGAGCTGCTCGCGCTACGACCCGACCTCAAGCCGGTGCGCGTCGCGAACCCGCTCACGGTGGAGCAGGCGGCCATGCGCACGACCATCCTCGCCGGCCTGCTGCAGAACGTCGGCCGTGCGCTGAAGCACGGCGCGCAGGACGTCCGGCTGTACGAGCTCGGGCGCGTGTACCTTCCCCGCCGGAGCGAGATGCACCCCTCCGGGGATCTGGCCTGGCCGGTGGACGAGCCGCGGCGGCTCGGCCTCGCGGCCGCAGGGCACCGGGTGCCGCGCAGCTGGGCGGCGCCCCACGACCCGCTCGATTTCTACGATCTGAAGGGCACGGTGGACGATCTGCTCGCCGCCTTGGACGTCGCGGGCACCTACTCGCCGGTGGAAGAGGCGTTCCTGCATCCAGCCGCCTCGGCGGCGCTCACCGTCGGTGGTCGCCGCGCCGGTGTACTGGGGCAGATCCACCCGCGCGCGGCGGAGGCGTTCGACGTTCCCGCCACCGTGCTGGTCGCCGAGCTGGACTGGGAGCTGCTCCTCTCGCAGGCCCGCGCGCTGCGGGAGACGCGCGGCATTCCGCGCTTCCCGGCCGTGGCGCGGGACCTGGCCTTCGTCGTGGCCGCCGATGCGCCGGCGGCGACGCTCCTGGCGGAGATCCGCGCCGTGGACGGGAAGGGGCTGCTCGAGGACGTGACGCTCTTCGACGTGTACCGTGGCGCGCAGGTGCCGGTCGGAAAGAAGAGCGTCGCGGTCGGCCTGACCCTGCGCGCACCGGATCGCACCCTGACCGACAGCGAGGCGGACGCGGTCATCGCCTCGGTCAAGGATCGCCTCAAGGCGGCGCTGGGCGCGGAGATCCGGTCGTAGGAGCTTCAGAACGTCGCGCGCAAGCTCACCGTCCCCGAAGCGGTCGAAGAAGGGGATGCGGGCAAGGTCGCATCGAGCGTTCCCTGGATCAGCGGGTATCCCTTGCTGCTGGAGAGGCAGAACGGGGTCCCGACAGACGCGATGGTGAGCGCGTGCTTGCCCTGCGGCGCGCCAGGGCCGGCCACGGTCTCGGACCATTCCTCCAAGTACGTGCTCGAGTACGCGTACATCACGCTCTTCGCTCCGGGATCGGTGTTCCTGTACGTTGCGATGCGGGGCTCGCCGCGGAAACCGACGGCGACGCTGATGGGGCTTCCCACCCGGTCCGCGTTGCTCGACTCGACGCCGAGGTGGAGGACGAACTCGTTGCTCGACGCGTCGTACACCGGTTCGACCGAGCACCTCACCCGGCTGGTAAGCGCGCCTGACAAGGCGCGACCGACAGAAGTGACAGTGCTGCGAGGCGCATCGTCAGCCCTGCCCAGGGCTGGACGAGTCTACCTCGCGTGGCACCGCCCAGATGGCGGCGCGAGGGCGCGGTCGTGGGGCGCGGGCGTACCCGACCGCACATCGACCGAGTCGCAGGATGTGGGCAGGTGAAGGTGGGCGTGGGACCGCTGCTGCTCAGCTTAACCCGTTGCTTTGACTCGCCCTTGTCGGTTCGACTATGGTCGATCCATGACCAAGGCCGACGTGATCGAGAGCGTGTGCAAGGAAGTCGGGTTCTCCAAGAAGGAGAGCGCCGAGATCGTCGAGATGGTGTTCGACACCATCAAGGACACCCTCGAGAAGGGCGAGAAGATCAAGCTCTCCGGCTTCGGCAACTTCGTCGTCCGCGAGAAGCGCTCGCGCGTCGGCCGCAACCCGCAGACCGGGCAGGAGATCGAGATCAGCGCGCGCCGCGTGCTGACCTTCCGCCCGTCGCAGGTGCTGAAGAACGCGCTGAATTCTTCGAACGGCGCGTAGCTCCCCCGCCCAGATTCCGCTGCAGGCCCCGCGACCTTCCTGTCATCGCAGGAAGGCGAGCGGATTTCTTGGGCGTCGCCAAGGCGATGCTAGGTTCGCTAGCAGGTGATCCGCCCGGCCGGCCTCTTCCTCCTGCTCTTCGCCATCGCAGGGCCCGCCCGCGCGGCCGGGCCCATCACCGACCGCAACTATGGGATCGACGCGTACCGGGGCGCGGCGGTGGCCGACTATCGCGTGATCGGCATGGGCGGCGTTTCCCTCGCGACCGCCGAGGGCGCGGTCGGCCTGCTGGCCAATCCAGCCGCGGCGGCCTCGCGGCCGGCGACCGCCTCGAACTGGTTCTTCTGGGACTTCCTGCTCGACGTCTACACGCCCGCGATCGGCGTCGATTCGGACAACAGCGGCATTCCTCAGGATCGGGTGATCGGGAAGACGGGCGCCTTCAACGCCGGCCTGGTCGGCATGTTCGGCGGTTGGGGAACCGCAATCACGTTGACCGGTCAGGTGCGCGACTTCAGCCTTCCCAGCGGCACCCGGGCGTCGCTCTCCGCCGCCATGGGGCGCCTGACGCTGGCGAGATCCTTCGCCGAGGGAGAATGGATCGCCGGTGCGAGCGTCCTGGTGGGCGGCTTCACTCTCAAGTTACCCTCGAGTGGAGTCGATCTCGTGAACACTGCCAACTGGTCGGTCGAGGCAGGCGCCCTTTGGCGGCCCCACGAGCAGAACGTGCGCGTCGGCGTCAGCTTCCGGCCAAGGATCCTGGCTCGGCTCGACACGACCGGCTGCGACCCCAACGACTGCCTGGGCTACATCCTCCCGGAGCGGGTCGAGTTCCCCTGGACGGCCGGCGCGGGCATGGCCGTGCGCTGGGGTGGGACGCCCTGGAACCAGACGGTCGCGTCCGATTTCCGCGACGAGAAGAGCACCATCCTGGCGGCCGACCTGATTGTCACTGGCCCGGTCGCAAACGGGGACGGCCTCGACGCCTTTCTCGAGAAGCAGATGCAGCGGTCCGGGGGGAGCACGACGGCATCGGTTCGCGTGGGCGCCGAATACGAGTGGATCCCGGGCTGGCTGCGGGTGAGAGGGGGAGCCTACTGGGAGCCGACTCGTTTCGACGACGTGTCGGGACGGCTGCACGTGACCGCCGGACTCGACGTGCGCTTCTGGTCGTTCTCGCTCTGGGGCTCGCCCTACAGGCTCCGGGCATCTCTCGCCGGAGATGGTGCGCGGCGCTATGGAAATACCCTCCTCTCGCTCGGATTCTGGCACTGACGCGTTCGCGTTGACGGCGCGGGGGACGGGTGATACTTCCCCCGCCCTCGCCGGCGCCTTCGGAGCAACCCCAGCCAGCGGGAGAGAAGTGCCG
>VBKO01000565.1 GCA_005888115.1 Deltaproteobacteria bacterium | reverse complement strand
CGGCCGCGGGCACAACTCGTAGCCGAAGCCATTGAGAGGGTTTCGAGGGGCCTCCGATTCGGAGGCCCCTCGTCTTTACGCACTATCATCGGGAATCGGGCGTGCCGGGAAGTCTGGTCGGCGACATTCGCCGATCCATGGACGACACCGCTTCCCAACGCACGACGGCAAGGTCAACCGGCCTTCGCCCGACCATAGGAGCCGGGCTCCACAGCCGGCCCTCGCTTCTCATCGCGTTCGCCTTCGCCGTGATGGCGGACCCGGTCTCGTCGGTCGCCTACGCGATCGAGGCGGCCCTGCGCGCTCTCCACGGCGATCTGGCCCTGCTCCTACCGACGATGGCGCTCGTCGTCGGGATCATCGCGCTCGTCATCACGAACTACCACCAGCTCGTAGCGCGCTTCCCCGAGGGCGGCGGCAGCGTGGCCGCGGCGTCGTCGGCCGTGATCGCCTACGTTCCCTCGCTCGCCTCGGCCCGGGTGCCAATCGCGATCGGCGTCCTCGCCGCCGTCGCGGCGCTCACGTGGTTCGGTCATCTCGGCCGGGCCGTGTTCGCGGTGATGACGCTGGGCTTCGTCGGCGCCGGGCTGGCCGTGCTGGTGGGAGGGATGGGTGCTGCGATCCCGGCTCATCACGCCCCCAGCTCGGCGCCCCCCGGCCACGCCGCGTTCATCGCGGTGCTGCTCGCCTTCCCGGTGGCGATGGCGCTCGCGACCGGGGTCGAGGCGCCGTCGTCGGCGGTCGCCCAGCTCGGCCAACTCGACGATCGCGGCCGCAGGCGATTCGGGCGGATCACGCTGTGGCTGACGCTCGTGATCGTCGGGACGCTCACCCTCGGGCTGACGGCCCTGGCCGTCCACCTCCATATCGGGACTCCCAACGCTCACTCGACGCAGATCGCCGACGTCGCCAGGGCGAGCGTGGGGCGCCAGCTTTTCGCCGTCTTCCAGATCTTCACGGCGGTCCTCCTGCTCGCCGCGGCGAGCTCCTCGTTCCAGGCCGGACCGGGCCTGCTCAAGGCGCTCGCGCGCCGCACGCACGTGAGCGGGGCGCAGACGGGCGTGCTCCATCCGCGCCTCGGGACCACGAACGTCCACCACACGCCCTACTGGGCCGTCGCGGTGTTCTTCGTTGTCTCCGCGCTCGTCGTCCTGGCCGCAGGCGCGCATGACCAGGAGCTCGTCCTCTTCTACGCGGTGTCGGTCTTCATGAGCTTCCTCACGGGGCTGATCGCGATGGCGAAGTTCTCACGGGAGAGCGGCCGGCGCTGGTCGCTCGCGATGAATGCGCTGGGCGCTCTGGTCGTAGCGTTCACCCTCGCCGTCAACCTCGGCCGCGGGAATCCGATCGCGTCGGTCGCTGCGGCGCTGCTGATCGCACTGGTGCTGTACGTCCTGTGGAGCCGCGCCGGGCGGCCGCGCGGGATCGCGCAAGCCGTCGTCGAGGCGGAGACCGGCCAGAGCGCTAGCCCGATATCGATGGAGCGGTAACCGCG
The DNA here is from genome assembly GCA_005888115.1 of Deltaproteobacteria bacterium. GTDB lineage: Bacteria > Myxococcota > Myxococcia > Myxococcales > 40CM-4-68-19 > VBKO01. The sequence continues at coordinate 609 of VBKO01000565.1, read as the reverse complement.
TGAATGTCGATTTGGAATCGCTTGAGGCCTGCGCCGGCGCATTGCTGCACGGCCGCCGCTGGATCCTGGCTCGGCGCCGGCGTCGCCACGCCGCGGACTGACCCGCTCCTCGCACCCGTTGCGGTGGCGACCGGGAATGCGGCCGCGCGCACCTCCGAGAACGCGAAACGGATCTTCCCGTAGGGGAACACGAGGGCGCCGGCGCCGGTCGCGGTCCCCCCGGTGCAGGAGTCATCGGCCACGCGCGACGTCTCGAGGAACGTCACAGGCACATTCGCCAGGTCGCGCTTGCGGCCGCCAACGCCGACGAAGCTGCCAGAGCAGCGGCCCGGAGCGCGCACGTGCTGGGTCACCGTGTGTGGACTGTTCGTCAGCGCGGGCTGGAACTGGACCGCCCCGGCGAACTCGCAGCGCCCGCTGAAGGTGCTGAACCGGGGCGGCGTCGGCCGATGTGCGCCGGAGCGCGAGGTGTCGCCGAAGGCCATGATCGTCCCGGGGCCGTCCATTCGCGACGTGTCCGGTCCTGCGGGAATCAGGGGAGACGGCGGCCCGCCGCCCGTGACTACGTATACGGCGCGTCCCACGATGCTGACGCCGCCGAACGTCAGC
>VBKO01000055.1 GCA_005888115.1 Deltaproteobacteria bacterium | reverse complement strand
ATCGACTGGGCGCGGCTGCGCAAGTACCGGCTGGAGCGCGCGCGGGAGCGGATGAAGGCGCACGGGCTCGGCGCGCTGCTCCTCATGTACGACGAGAACTGCCGCTACGTGACGAGCACGCTCACGCCGGGCTGGAACCGCCTCAAGCCGGGCCTGCGCTACGCGCTCCTGTGCGGCGACGGCGCGCCGGTGCTGTTCGAGCAGGGAGATATCGGGGCGCAGATCCAGCGCCACTCGCCGTGGATCCCGCCCGAGAACGTCCGCTGGTCGTACGCCTGGATCAAGGGCGCGGCCGGGCCTGCCTCGCAGATGCAGGTCAAGAAGTTCACCAACGCGATCCTCGAGGAGATGAAGCGCCACGGCGTCGCCGGGCAGAAGCTCGGCGTCGACTTCATCGACATCAACATGATCCAGATGTTCCAGGAGGCGAAGATCAACTGGACCGACGGCATGACGCCGATGATGGAGGCGCGCGCCATCAAGAACGCCGACGAGCAGGAATGCCTGCGCATCGTCGGCGCCATCGGCGACGCCGCGCACTGGGAGACGATGAGGTTCTTGCGGCCCGGGATCACCGAGAACCAGGTGACCGGGCACATCATGGACTTCCTCTACTCCATCCCCGGCATGGAGGACGTGGAAGACGTCATCGTGTCGTCCGGGCCGAACACCTGGCCCAACTGGCGCAACTTCTCGGACCGGATCATCCGGCCCGGCGACATCGTCTTCATGGACCTCGCCGCTCTCACCTGGAACGGTTACAAGTCTTGCTATTATCGAACGTATTGCGTCGGCAAGGAGCCGACCCAGGAGCAGAAGGACTACTACGCCAAGGCGCTCGAGTGGCTGTACGACTCGATCGAGGCGGTGCGCGCGGGGATCACGACGCGCGAGATCGCGAGCAAGTGGCCCTCCGCGAAGGAGGCCTGGGGTTACAAGGAGGAGGACCAGGCGGCGGCCAATCTGTGGGGTCACGGCCTCGGGCTCGCCCAGTACGATCCTCCGGTCATCTCGCGCATCTGGTCGCTCGACCATCCGATCGAGATCAAGCCCGGGATGGTGTTCGCGCTCGAGACGCAGCACGGGAAGACGCACCAGTTCGGCGTCCGGATCGAGGAGATGCTCATCGTCCACCCGGACCACACCGAGATCATCTCCAACTTCCCCGTGAAGCAGATCACGGTGGTCGATCCGATCGGCGGCTACGGGGACCACGTGCGATGAGGGAGCGAGCGTCGATCGCCGTCCCGCTCGACTCCGACGAGGCCGCCGACTCCGAGCGGTTCGGGCCCAAGGCCGCTAATCTCGCGGCGCTCGCGCAGGCAGGGCTGCCCACTCCAGGCGGGACGTGCATCGATGCCGAGGCGTATCGCACCCAACTAGCGCACCTCGGGCTCGAGGCCTCGGCGCGGCGGGCGGCCTCGGCGGAGCTGCTCCTGGCGCGCCGGTGCGCCCTCGAGGTGAGGCTCAGCCTGTTCGAGCAGCCGCTAGCGCCGCCACTCGTCGAGCCGCTCCTCGGCGCGTGGAGGGCGCTGTGCGGGGCGCCTGCCGCGGTGCGCTCCTCCGCGCTCGTCGAAGACCGCGAAGGGGCGAGCTTCGCGGGCCAATTCGAGAGCTATCTCGGGGTCGAGACCGAGGCGGACTTCCTCACGGCGGTGCGGGCTTGCTGGGCGGCGCTCTGGTCGGTGCGAGCGCTGCGTTACATGGCCTCGCGCGGCGTCGATCCGTCGGAGACGGCGATGGCGATCCTCGTCCAGCCACTCGTCGCCGCGCGCGCGTCCGGCGGGGGGCTGAGCCGCACAGCCTCCGGGGAGATGCTCCTCAGCGCTGCGCCCGGCCTCGGTTCCGCGATCGCGCAAGGCGAGGTGGTGCCCGATCGCTACCTGCTTGGCAGGGAGGAGCAGGGCTTCGCCCTGCGACGGGCGGAGCGCGACGGCGCGGAGCATCCGGTCGATGTGGTCCTTCTCAGCACCGAGCCGGGCCGGACGGAGCACCGCGCCGGATGCGCGCACCAGCAAGACGCCGCTCGATCGACCGGCGCGGCGCGCGCCTGCCTCGATGCGTCGCAGGGCCGCGAGCTCGGCCGCCTGCTCTTGCGGGCGGAGGAGGTGCTCGGGGTCCCGGTCGAGATCGAGTGGGCGCTCGACGGCGCCGGGTTCAAGCTCCTGCAGGCGCGGCCGCTGCGGCTCGGAGCGGCGCAGGTTCCCGACGAGTCCTTGCCGCACCATCGCGGCGTCAGCGGGGAGCCCGCGGGCATCGGCCGGGCGTCAGGGCGCGCGTGCGTGGTGAGGTGCGAGTGCGAGCTCGGCCGCGTCGCGCCCGGGGACGTCCTCGTGACGAAAGTCGCAAGCCCTGCGCTGAGCCACGTCCTCGCGAGGGTCGCGGCCGTCGTGACGGAGCTCGGCGGCAGCACCTCGCACCTTGCCTCGCTCGCCCGCGAGCGCGGCATTCCGCTGGTGCTCGGCGTCGCAGCGGCCACGGCGCGGATCCCGGACGGCGTCCAGGTGGCGGTGGACGGCGTCTCTGGCATCGTGCGCTGGACGCGTCGGAGGCCCGGAGAAGAAGGCCCTCGAGGGGCTCGGCGGGCCATGAAGACAAACCGCGCTGGTCTGTAGCAGGGAGGAAGGCATGGATCGCAGGCATCCGTCCGTCGCTGCGGCGCTCGCCCTCGCCGTCTCGTTCTCGGCGGTTGCGCAGGAGCCGCTCAAGATCGGGTTCAGCATGAGCCTCACCGGCCCGCTGGGCGGGAACGGCAGGGCCGCGCTGCTCGCGATGCAGATGTGGGCCGAGGACGTGAACACCAAGGGCGGTCTGCTCGGCCGGCCGATCAGGCTCGTCTACTACGACGACCAGACCAATCCCGCCAACGTGCCGGGGCTGTACACGAAGCTCCTCGACATCGACAAGGTGGACCTCATCGTCTCGAGCTACGGCACGAACGTCATCGCGCCGGCCATTCCCATCGCGATGCAGCGCAAGATGGCTTTCATGACGCTCTTCGGGACCAACCCCAACGCCAAGTTCAAGTACGACCGCTACTTCCAGATCATGCCCAACGGGCCGGACCCCGCCGTCGGGCTCACCAAGGGCTTCTTCGAAGTCGCCATGACGATGGACCCGAAGCCGAAGACCGTGGCGCTGGTGGGCGCCGACGCCGAGTACCCGCATGCCGCCCTGGAGGGCGCCCGGACCAACGTGAAGGCCGCCGGGCTTCAGGTCCTCTACGACAAGACGTACCCCATGAGCACGACCGACTTCACGCCGATCGTGCGCGCCATCCAGGCGACCAATCCCGACCTCGTCTTCGTGGCCTCCTACCCGCCTGATTCGGCAGGAATCGTGCGCGCTGCGAACGAGGTCGCGCTCAAGACGAGGCAGTTCGGCGGCGCCATGATCGGCGTGCAGTACGCGACCCTCAAGACGCAGCTCGGTCCCCTGCTCAACGGCGTTGTCGCCTGGGAGGTGTACGCTCCCGAGCCGACCATCAAGTTCCCCGGCGTGGAGGAGTTCCTCGCCCGCTACCAGCCGCTCGCCGCGGCCCAGCAGCTCGACCCGCTCGGCTTCTTCCTGCCTCCCTACGCCTACGCGATGATGCAGATCGTCGGCGAGGCGGTGCAGAGGGTCGGCAAGATCGATCAGGCAAAGATCGCCGAGGACATCCACTCGCACGAGTTCACGACCGTCGTAGGCAACGTCCGCTTCGCCAAGAACGGCGAATGGGCCGAAGGCCGTCCACTCTACGTCCAGTATCGTGGCATCCGGGGCAACGGCCTCGAAGAGTGGAAGAAGCCCGGGCACGAGGTCGTGCTCTGGCCTGCGCGCTGGAAGTCGGGCGACCTCCTCCATCCGTACGACCAGCATCGCAAGTAGCGGCTCGTGTCCGGGCCGCTCTTCGCCAACGCGCTCGTCTCGGGGCTCTTGCTCGCCGGCTTCTACGCGGCGGTGAGCGTCGGAATCTCGATCGCCTTCGGAATGCTGGACGTCGTAAACATTGCGCATCCGGCCTTCATCATCCTCGGGTCGTACGCCGCGTCGATCGCGAATGCCTCGATGGGGGCCGACCCCATCGTGACCGCCGTCGCGCTCTCGCCCGCCTTCTTCGCCCTTGGACTGCTCCTGTACCGTTTCTACCACGCGACCTTCGAGCGGCGCGGCCGGGAACCGTTGCGCGGGCTCGCCTTCTTCTTCGGGATCCTGTTCGTGACCGAGGTTGCGCTGATCCTCGCGTTCGGCGTCGATTACCGATCAGTAACGGCCAGATATATCGGCACGACCTGGCGGTTGGGAACGGTCGATCTGCCGCTGCGCCTCTTCGTCCCCTTCGTGGTCTCGGTGGCGATGACGCTCTCCTTGCAAGTCTTCCTGTCGCGCACCTTCTTCGGCCGCGCCGTCCTGGCGGTAGGCCAGGACCAGCTCGCGCTGCAATTGATGGGGGTCGACCCGGTCCGGATCAAGCAGATCGCCTTCGGCATCTCCATCGCGACCGCGGGCGTCGCGGGTGCGCTCCTCGTCATCATCCAGCCGGTGCAGCCGTCGCTCGGGCGCGAGTACATCGGCCTCGTCTTCGCGATTCCCGTGCTCGGCGGGATGGGAAGCATCGCCGGCACGCTCGCCGGCGCGGCGATCCTCGGCGTCGCCACCTCGTTCACGGCCACCTTCTTCGGGCCTTCCTGGGCGCCAGCGGTCTCCTTCGGGCTCCTGCTCTTCGCGCTGGCTTTCCGGCCGTCGGGGCTGTTCGGCCGGTGAAGACCTCCTCGTTCACGGCGATCGCGCTGTGCACCGCCCTGCTCGTCGCGGGGACGACCTCGGCTCTGGTGACCAACGACTATTTCTTCTCCGCCTCTTACACGGTCCTGCAGTTCGTCGTCCTGGCGACCGCTTGGAACATCCTGGGGGGCTTCACCGGATACGTGAACTTCGGATCGGCCGCCTTCTTCGCGCTCGGCGCCTACTCGAGCATCGTGCTGGACAAGCTCTTCGAGGCGCCCATCACCCTCTCGATCCTCTCGGGCACCGCGGTGGCGGCGCTCGTCGGCTTAGGGATGGGGTATCTCACGCTGCGGCTGCGCGGGGTCTTCTTCGCCATCGCCACGCTCGCGTTCGCCGAGGTGCTCTTCACCTTCGTAGTGAACTGGGATTACGTCGGCGGCGCGCGCGGCGCGTACGTCGTCCTCCAGGGCCGCCCTCCCCTCGGCTTCCGCAGCTTCGTCCAGTTCCTCTTCGCGATCATGGCGCTCATGGCCGCTGGCGCGGTGGCCATCGCCCGTTTCGTGCAGACCTCGACCCTCGGCCTGGGCCTCGCGGCGATCCGCGACGACGAGGTGGCGGCGGAGTGTTCCGGCGTACCCACGCTCCGGCTCAAGCTGGTCTCGACGACGGTGAGCGGAGGCCTGATGGGCATGGCCGGCGCGACGTTCCCCTACTTCCTCTCCTACGTCGAGCCGCACGGTGTGTTCAGCCTGTCCTACGCGGTGAACAGCATTGCCATGCCGCTCATCGGGGGAATGTACGACTGGGCGGGGCCCGTCATCGGCGCGCTCCTCCTCGGCGGGCTGCAGCAGGTGCTTCAAGTAAACGTCTCCGCAGACTGGAACCTGTTCCTCGTCGGCGCGCTCCTCGTCGTCTTCGTGACCATCGCTCCTCATGGGATCATGGGTTGGACCTTCCGGCGGGGCCGCCGCGCGAGGCCCACGTGAGCGGCGCGCTCCTCGTCGCCAAGGGCGTGACGAAGCGGTTCGGAGGCTTCGTCGCCTTGGGCGGCGTCGATCTCTCGGTCGGGGCCGGCGAACGCGTCGGTCTCATCGGGCCGAACGGCTCGGGCAAGAGCACGCTCGTGAACTGCATCGCGGGAACGGTGCGCGGCGGAGGATCGATCGAGTTCGACGGCCACGATCTCGCGCCGCTGCCTCCGCACCGCCGCATCCGGCTTGGCATCGCGCGCAGCTTCCAGATCCCGCGGCCCTTCGCCAGCATGACCGTGCTCGATAACCTGCGCATCCCGCTGCTCTATGCTGCACGCGCGCACCCGCTCTTGCAGCGGAGCCGCGGGCGCGAGACGGAAGAGGCGCTGTCCATCCTGCGGCAGGTGGGACTCGAGGCGAAAGCCGGCCGCCTCTCGCGCGAGCTGACCCAGGTCGACATGCGCAAGCTCGAGCTCGCCCGCGCGATCGCGTCGCACCCCAAGCTCCTCGTCGCAGACGAGGCGCTGGCCGGGCTCTCCGCGTCGGAGGTCGACGAGATCCTGGCGATCCTGCTCGAGATGAAGGGCCGCGGCGTCGCCGTGATCCTGATCGAGCACATGATGCGCGCCGTCCTGCGGTTCTCCGAGCGCATCGCCGTGCTCGTCGTCGGACGCAAGATCGCCGACGGCCCGGCCGAGACAGTGCTCCGCGATCCCGCGGTGGAGAGGGCCTACCTTGGCCAGTAGCCTGCGCATCGACGGGCTGCGCGCCGGCTACGGCAGCGTGCGCGTGATCCACGATCTCTCGCTGCGCGTGGGAGAGGGCGAGACGGTCGCGCTCCTGGGCACGAACGGGAACGGCAAGAGCACCCTCATGCACTGCATCATGGGCGTCGTGCGGCCCGGTGCCGGACGCATCGTCGCGAAGCTCGACGGCATCGAGCACGACCTCGCCGGCAAGGCGCCGCACCAGATCGTCCAGCTCGGCATCGCGCTCGTCCCGGAGGGGCGCCATCTCTTCCCCCGCCTGACCGTCGACGAGAACCTGCTCCTCGGCGCGCACCGATCGGATGCACGACGCCGCATCGCGGAGAACCTGGAGCTCTGTTTCGAGACCTTCCCCGCGCTCGCCCAGCGCCGCGACCAGCTCGCCGGCAGCATGAGCGGGGGCGAGCAGCAGATGCTCGCTCTCGCCCGCGCCCTCATGACCGCGCCGAGGATCCTCCTCGTCGACGAGCCTTCCGTCGGGCTCTCTCCCTTGCTGGTTGCGCAGGTGATCGCGAAGATCGAGGAGCTGAAGCGCCGTTTCGGGCTCACCGTGCTGATGGCCGAGCAGAACCTGGCGCAGGCCATCCGCATCGCGGACCGCGGCTACGTCATCGTCCACGGCCGCATCGAGTTCGAGGGCGCCTCGCGCGAGGAGCTGGCGAAGAACGACCTGGTGAAGCGGCTGTATCTCGGGCTGTGAACTCTCCAGTGGCGGCCGATAGGGCCGCCCTGTGCTCTTGAGTTACCCTGTCCACTGGAGTCGAGCGTGAAACCCATCGAACGCAGCGCTTATTCGGCCATCGTCGATCGGCCGCCCTTGCGCCTTCCGGCGGATACCCGGCTCGTCGTCTGGCCCATCCTCAATGTCGAGGTCTGGGAGATCGAGCGTCCGATGCCGCGACAGGCGCTCACGGCGCCGACCGGCGTGTCGCTCCTTCCCGACGTGCCGAACTGGAGCTGGCACGAGTACGGGATGCGCGTCGGCTTCTGGCGTCTGCACGCCGCGCTCGGGCGCCTCCGCATCCGGCCGACGCTCTCGATCAATGCCAAGGTTTGCGAGAGCTATCCGCGCATCGCGGCCGCGGCGCGCGACGGCGGCTGGGAATTCATGGGCCATTCCTATGTCCAGGTGCCGATGCACAAGCTCGAGAACGAGCGCGACGCGATCCAGAGGACCATGGATGTACTCGAGAAGTTCACCGGCAAGCGGCCGGTGGGGTGGCTCGGGCCCGGGCTCACCGAGACCTTCGACACGCCCGATCTGCTGGCCGAGGCCGGCGTGAAGTACGTGGGCGACTGGGTCTACGACGACGAGCCGACCGAGATCGCGACGCGCCACGGGCCGCTCGTCACGCTCCCGTATCCGGTCGAGATCAACGACATCCCCATCCTCTCGCTCCAGCATCACCCCTCGGAGATGTTCCTGCGGCGCGGGCGCGACGCTTTCGATCGGCTCTACGCCGAATCGGCGGACCGCGCGAAGTTCCTCTCGGTCGCGTTCCACCCGTACCTCAGCGGCGTGCCGCACCAGATCAAGTACCTGGAGGAACTGTTCGAGTACGTGGGGCGTCACCCAGGGGTCGCCTTCTGGACGGGCGAGCAGATCCTCGACTGGTACCGCTCGACTCAGGCCTAGCTGATGCTCATCGACCTGCACGCCCACTACGTCCCGCGGTCCTTCCTCGAGGCGATCGAGAAGGAAGGAGGTCCGTACGGAGCGTCCGTGCGGAGGGACGGTCGCGACCTGACCATGGTGGTCGGCGGGCGTCCGTACGGGCCGATCACCCGCCACTATTTCGAGACCCGGCCGCGCATCGCCGAGATGGACAAGCTGCGCGTCGACATGCAGGTGCTCTCGCTCTGCCCGCCGATGGTGTACTGGGCGGATTCCCGGCTGGGAACGCGTCTTTCGCGGGTCTTCAACGACGAGCTCGCCGCTGCGCTGGCCGAGCGCCCCGATCGGCTCGCGGGGCTCGCGACCGTGCCCCTCCAGGACGTCGCGGAATCCATCGCCGAGCTCGAGCGCGCGATGGAGGGGCTCGGGCTGCGCGGCGTCTCGATCGGGTCCAACGTGAATGGCAAGGACTTGGATCATCCGGATCTCTTGCCGTTCTTTGCCAGGGCCGAGGCGCTGCGCGCGCTCGTCTTCATCCACCCCCTCGACGTCATCGGCATCGAGCGGATCCGCTCCTATTACCTGCACAACGGGCTCGGTAATCCGTTCGATACTGCGGTAGCTGCCGCGCGCTTGATGATGAGCGGAGTCCTCGACCGCTTCCCGCGCCTCCAGGTCTGCCTGGCCCACGCGGGCGGCGCGCTGCCGTACCTCATCGGACGTCTCGACCGCGTCTTCCGCGTCCGCGGAGAGGCGCGCGGCAAGGCGCGCCGCCGGCCCAGCGGCTACTTGCGGAGGTTCCACTACGACACCGTCGTGCACCACGAGCTCGCGTTGCGCTACCTCGTCGACCTGGTGGGAAAGGACCGGGTGGTCGTCGGAAGCGATTATCGATTCGACATGGGCTGCCTCGATCCCCGGCGCGCCGTGGCCGCGGTGCGGCAGCTCTCCCGCGCCGACCGCACCGCCATCCTCGGCGGCGCGGCGGCGAGAAGGCTACTGAGGTTTTGATCATGCCGATGAACAGACCGCGCGTACTCGTTTCCCAACCGATCCCCGCCTCCGCGCTCGAGCGCCTGCGGGGCCTGGCCGAGGTGGAGGCGGGCGGGGACGCGAGCCGCATCCTGCCGCGGCCGGAGCTCATCGAGCGGATCCGCCGCGCCGACGTCCTGTTCCACCTGATGCACGATGCGGTCGACGCGGCGGTCATCGCGGCTGGGACGCGCCTGAAGATGATCGCCAGCATGGCGGTCGTCCCCGCCACCGTCGACGTAGCCGCGGCCAGCGCGCGGAAGATACCGGTCACCACCATCCCGCCGATCGTCGCCGAGGCCACCGCGGACATGCACTTCGCGCTCCTGCTCGCGGCGGCGCGGCGCGTGGTCGAGGCGGACGCGGCGCTGCGCGGCGGTCTCTTCCCCGGCTCGCAATCGCTCCACTTCGCGGGAGCCTTTGTCCACGGCAAGACCATCGGGATCATCGGCCTCGGGCGCATCGGCCGCGCCATTGCGCGGCGCGCCCGCGGCTTCGACATGACGGTGCTCTATACGAAGCGCTCGCGCATCTCCGAGGCGGAGGAGCGCGAGCTCGCGGTCTCCTACGCGGGCCTCGACGAGCTGCTTCAGCGCGCGGACTTCGTTTCCGTGAGCTGCGCCCTGACTCCGCAGACGCGCCATCTCGTCGGCGCGCGCGAGCTGTCGCTCATGAAATCCGGCGCGATCCTCGTCAACACGGCGCGCGGCCCCGTCGTCGACGAAGCGGCCCTCGCCGGCGCCCTCACCGCGGGGCGCATCGCCGGCGCCGCCCTCGACGTCTACGAGGACGAGCCGCGCGTCCATCCCGGGCTCCTGCCGCTCCGCCAGGTCGTGCTGGCGCCGCACCTGGGCAGCGCGGTGGTCGAGCTGCGCGAGCGGATGGCCCACGTCGTCGTCGACAACATCCAGGCCGTCATCGAGGGACGGCGCCCGCCCAACCTGTACAACCCGGAGGTCTACGCCTGAGCGATGGAATTCTGGCTGACGCAGGCGTTCAACGGGATCTCGTACGGTGCCATGCTGTTCCTCCTCGGGAGCGGCCTGTCGCTGGTCTTCGGCGTCATGCGGATCGTCAACCTGGCCCACGGCTCGTATTTCCTGCTGGGCGGGTACGTCGGGCTCACCACCGTCTCGAGGACGAAGAGCTTCCCGCTCGCGCTCCTGTCGGGGGCGCTTTCGGTCGCGCTCATCGGCCTCGGCATGGAGCGCCTCTTCCTCCGCCGGCTTTCGAGGCAAAGCCTCCCGCAGGTGCTCATGACGATGGGATTCGCGCTGGTCTTCCAGGACCTCGGCCTGCTCGTCTGGGGAGGCGATCCGTACACGCTCGCTGTGCCGGCCTTCCTCGCGCAATCGGTGCAAGCCGGCCCCGTCTTCGTTCAGTTCTATCGGCTCTTCATCATCGCGGTGGCTTTCGCCGTCGGGATCGTGTTGTGGGTCTTCCTGGAGAGGACCCGCGCCGGGGCGAGCATCCGGGCCACGGTGGACGACGCCGAGATGGCCCAGGGAGTCGGCATCAACGTACCGCTCGTGTCAGCGGGCGTCTTCGCGCTCGGGGCGTTCCTCGCCGCGCTCGGGGGCGTGGTCGGGGCCGGCTTCATCGGCGTCTACCCGGGACTCGACTTCGAGGTGCTTCCCTATGCGTTCGTGGTGGTGATCGTTGGCGGCCTCGGCAGCCTGCCGGGCGTCGTGGTGGGAAGCCTTCTGGTCGGGCTGCTCGACAACTTCGGCAAGGCCCTGTTCCCTGAGCTCTCGTACTTCACCCTCTTCGCTCCCATGGCGCTCATCCTCGCGCTCAAGCCCACCGGGCTCTTCGGGAAGAGATGACCTGGCGCAGAGCAATCGCGCTCGCGGCCTGCGCGGCCCTGCTGGTGGGCGCGCCGCCCTTCCTGCCACCCTACGCGTTGACGCTGCTGACGCAGATCCTCATCTACGCGATCTTCGCGATGAGCCTCGATCTGCTCCTCGGCTACACCGGCCTCGCCTCCCTCGGGCATGCCGCCTACTTCGGCATCGCCGCCTACGTGGTGGCCATCATGACGACGCAGCACCAGGCCTCGTTCTGGGCCTGCCTGGGCGCCGCTCTCCTCGCCGCTTGCGCCGCGGCCGCCGTCTTCGGGCTCGTGGCCATCCGGGCCACCGGCGTGTACTTCCTCATGATCACGCTCGCGCTCGGGATGGTGACCTGGGGCCTCGCGTTCCGCTGGGTGTCGTTGACCATGGGCGACAACGGAATCTCCGGGATCGCGCGGCCGTCGCTCTCCTCTGGCTTGTCGTTCGCCCGGCCTCTCCCGTTCCATTACCTGAGCCTCGTCGCCTTCCTCATCGCCTTCGGCCTGCTCTCGCTCATCGTCCGCTCGCCCTTCGGGCTCTCGTTGCAGGGAATCCGCGAGACGGAGCGCCGGATGCGCGCGCTCGGCTATGACGTCTGGCTCCATAAGTACGTGGCGTTCATCCTCTCCGGCGCCTTCGCCGGGCTCGCCGGTGCGATGTGGGCCTACTACGACGGGTTCGTGAGCCCGGTGGAGATCCACCTCGTCACCTCTGTCGAGACGCTCCTCATGGTCGCCCTCGGTGGCCCGGGGACCCTGGTTGGACCGGTCCTGGGCGCAGGAGTGATTGTCCTCTTCAAGAACCTGCTCAGCATCTACACCAAGCGCTGGCTCCTCATCCTCGGCCTCGTCTACATCGGCGTCATCGTGCTCGCCCCGAAGGGCATCGTGGGCGCCGTGCGCGGAGCGCGCTGATGAGCGCGGTCGCGGCGCTTGCGGTCACGCGGCTCTGCAAATCGTTCGGAGGGCTCCGGGCGCTGCAGCAGATCGATCTCTCGCTCGCGCCCGGAGAGCGCCACGCCATCATCGGCCCGAACGGCGCCGGCAAGACGACGCTCTTCAACTTGATCGCCGGCGAGCTAGCGCCGACCGCAGGCCGCATTGCCCTCTTCGGGCAAGACGTGACGCGGCTGCCGCCGCAGCGCCGCGCCGCACTGGGCCTGGCGCGGACGTTCCAGGTCAACACGCTCTTCCCGAGCCTGACGGTAACGGAGAACCTCCTCCTCGCGGTCCAGGGGACGCTGCCGACGAAACTGCGGCTGCACCGCCCGATCTCGTCGTATCGGGACCTGTACGACCGGGCCCGGGCGGTGCTCGAGTCGGTGGGACTCGTGGGCGCCGGCGAGGTCATCGTCAGGACGCTCTCGCACGGCGAGCAGCGCCAGCTCGAGGTGGCGCTGGCACTCGCCAGCCGCCCCCGTCTCCTGCTCCTCGACGAGCCGACGGCCGGCCTGTCGCTCGCGGAATCGCAACGGCTGACGGGCTTGCTCAAGGGGCTCGACCGGAGCATGAGCCTGCTGGTGATCGAGCATGACATGGACGTCGTCTTCGACGTGGCGGAGCGGATCACGGTGCTGCACGATGGCAAGGTGATCGCCGACGGGGACCGCGACGAGGTGAGAGCGAACCCGCTCGTCGCCGAGATCTACCTGGGGACCGGATGATGCTCTCGGTCGAGGACATCCATAGCTACTACGGCGACAGCCACGTCCTGGAGGGCGTGTCGCTCGCAGTGGCGAGGGGTGAAGTGGTAGCGATCCTGGGGCGCAACGGCATGGGGAAGACGACTCTTGTCCGCGGTCTCATCGGATTCACGCCGCCGCGCCAGGGCCGGGTGCTCTTCAAGGGGAGGGACGTGGTGAGCCTGCCTCCGTTCCGCGCGGTCGAGATGGGGATGGGCCTCGTCCCGCAGGGCAGGCGCATCTTCCCTTCTCTCTCGGTGCTCGAGAATCTCCGAGTGGCGGGCGCGAACGGGAAGGAACGCTGGAACCTGGAGCGCGTCTTCGCCCTCTTCCCCCGCCTCGCGGCGCGCAAGGCGCACCCGGGCGATACGCTCTCCGGCGGCGAGCAGCAGATGCTCGCCATCGGCCGGGCGCTGATGACGAACCCCGACCTGCTCCTCATGGACGAGCCGACCGAAGGCCTTGCCCCGCTGGTGGTGCGCGAGGTGGCGAAGACGCTCGACGAGCTCCGGCGCGAGGGGCTCTCGATCCTCCTCGTCGAGCAGAACGTGCCGTTCGCCGCCAAGGTGGCGGATCGGATCCACGTCCTCTCCCGCGGCCGCATCGTGCACTCGTGCTCTCCCGCGGAGCTGCTCGCGAACGACGAGGTGAAGTCGCGCTACCTGGGCTTGGGATCCTGACAAGGAGAACGAACATGCGAAGCGTGCGCGCGGTCGCGGTCCTCTCGGCGGCGACCCTCGGCCTCGGGGTCGGGCTCGGGGTCCGGGGCCAGGCAGCGAAGGGCCCGATCAATCTCGGCCTGATCGTGCCCGAGACTGGCCCGCTCGCCGCCAACGGCAAGGACATGGTGAACGCGCTGCAGCTCTTCCTCGAGCAGCAGCAGAACAAGCTCGCCGGCCGGCCGGTCAACCTCATCATCGAGGACGACGCGGGCGTTCCCGCGACGGGGCTCACCAAGGCCCGCAGCCTCATCGACGGCAACCGGATCCACGTCCTCGTCGGGCCGCTCAGCGCCGCGGTCGGCTATGCCATCGCGCCCTTCGTCACGGAGAAGAAGTTTCCCACGCTCTTTCCCATCGTCTCGTCGGAGGACATCACGCAGCGCAAGCGGAGCCAGTATATCGTCCGGACCGGATGGACGAGCGCGCAGCCGTCGCACCCGTTCGGGAAGTACGCTCACGATACGCTGCGCTACAAGCGGATCGCGATGATCGGCTATGACTTCTCCTTCGGCTGGGAGGTGGCGGCGGGATTCCAGCGCACCTTCGAGGACGCGGGCGGGCAGATCGTCCAGAAGCTCTGGTCGCCGCTCGGCACCGCCGACTACGGGCCCTACCTCGCGCAGCTGCGGCGCGACGTCGACGCGATCTATGCGATCTTCTCGGGCGCCGATGCGTTGCGCTTCGCCAAGCAGTACGCCGACGCGGGCCTGAAGGGAAAGCTCCCGCTCATCGGCGGAGGCACCTTCACCGACGAGCACGTGCTGCGCACCATGGGCGACGAATCGCTCGGGATCGTGACCTCGCTGCACTACTCGGCCGCCCTCGACACTCCCGCCAACAAGAAGTTCGTGCAGGCATACCAGGCGAAGTTCGGCCAGCTGCCGTCCTATTACTCGGAGGGGACCTACGTGTCCTGCCTCGCGCTCAGCGCCGCGCTCGAGTCGACGGGCGGCGATGTCGAGGACCGCGAGAAGCTCATCGCCGCGCTTCGCAAGGTGGACTTGTCGAACGCGCCGCGGGGACCGATCCGGATCGACCAGTACGGGAACCCGGTCGAGAATGAGTACATCCGCAAGGTGGAGAAAGTGAACGGGCGTCTGCAAAACACCGTGATCCACACGTTCCCGATGGTGTCGCAGTTCTGGACGTACAAGCCGGAAGACTTCTTGAAGAATCCCGTGTACGGGCGCGATTTTCCGCCCTGCAAGAACTGCGGGAAATAGGACGCGAAGGAGCCTTCATGGGCGAGCAGACCGTCGTCGGAGTCGTCGGAGTGGGGCTCCTCGGAAGCGCGGTCTCCGGGGTCCTGCTCGAAGCGGGCTATCCGATCGTCGGCCACGACGTCGTCGCCGAGAAGGTGCAGGCGCTCGTCGCACGCGGCGGCCGCGGCGCGCGATCGGCGGCCGAGGTGGCGAGGAGCGCGCGGGTCGTCTTCACCATCCTTCCCACACTCGAGAGCGTCGAGCAGGCCATCGCGGGCGCCGATGGAGTCCTCTCCGGGGCGTCGAAGGAGACCGTCATCGTCCAGATGAGCACCATCTCGCCGGACCTCGCGGTGCGGATGGAGCAAACTGCGCGCGGGCGCGGCGCGGCCCTGCTCGATGCTCCCGTGAGCGGCACCAGCGCCATGGTGGCGCGCCGCGACTGCGTCATCACCGTGGGCGGTGAGCGGGCCGCATTCGAGACGTGCCGCCCCGTCCTCGAGGCGATGGCGCGGAAGGTGTTCCACGTCGGCGCGTGCGGGATGGGCTCGTACGTGAAGCTCGTCACGAATCTCGTCATGGGGCTGAACGGCGTCGTGCTCGCCGAGGGGCTCACGCTGGCGCGGCGGGCGGGCGTCGACCCGTCGCAGATGCTGGAGGTCCTCCGGCACGGGGCGGCGGCGTCGAAGATCCTGGAGGTCAGGGGCCCGCTCATGGTCGACGGCCGCTTCGACGCGATGATGAAGGTCGACCTGTTCCTCAAGGACATCCGGCTGATGCTGGAGGCCGCGCAAGCCCTCCACGTCCCGCTTCCGCTCACGGGCGCGATGCAGCAGCTCTACACTGCCGCGTTCGCCGCCGGGCAGGCCAAGGACGATCTGGCGAGTATCGTCCGGGTCTACGAGGCGATGGCCGGCCTGCCGCCGCGCGGCACGACGGCGGCGGCATGAGGGAGGTGCGCAGCGAGATTCGCGATGGGATGCGGATCGATTGGGACGTGCCGATCCCGATGGACGACGGCATCGTCCTGCGCGCCGACGTGTTCCGGCCTCCGCAGGCCGGAAAGCATCCCGTCATCCTCTCCTACGGCCCGTACGGGAAGGGCCTGCACTTCGCGGACCTCTATGCGGATCAATGGCGCCGCATGATCGAGCAGCATCCGGACGTGCCCGCCGGTTCGACGAACAAGTACCAGAACTGGGAGGTGGTCGATCCGGAGAAGTGGGTGCCGGACGGCTACGCCTGCGTGCGCGTGGACTCGCGCGGCTGTGGGCACTCGCCCGGCTTCGTCAACGTATGGTCGCGGCGCGAGGCCCTGGACCTGTGCGCCTGCATCGAGTGGGCTGCCGGGCAATCGTGGAGCACCGGCAAGATCGGGCTGAACGGCATCTCGTACTTCGCGATGAACCAGTGGCAGGCCGCCGCGCTCGAGCCGCCGCACCTCGCCGCCATGTGCATCTGGGAAGGGGCGGCCGACTACTATCGCGACCTCGCCCGCCACGGCGGCATCCTCTGCACCTTCGGGCGCGTCTGGTTTCCCTCGCAGGTGGTGAGGGTGCAGCACGGCATCGGATCGCGCGGCTACCGCAGCCGCATGACCGGCGAGTGGGTGGCCGGGCCGGCGACGCTTTCCGAGGAGCAGCTCGGCGCGGCGCGCAGCGACTTCTACCAGGACTGCCGCGACAACGCCCTCGCGAGCGACGAGTACTGGCGCTCGCGCCTTCCCGACTTCTCCAAGGTGAAGGTGCCGCTTCTGTCCGCCGCCAACTGGGGCGGCCAGGGCCTGCATCCCCGCGGCAACTTCGAGGGGTTCATGCGCGCCGCGTCGGAAGAGAAATGGCTCGAGGTGCACGGGCTCGAGCACTGGACGCACTTCTACACCGACTACGGCGTCGGCTTGCAGAAGCGCTTCTTCGGGCATTTTCTCAAGGGCGAGGACACGGGCTTCCGGCACCAGCCCAGGGTGCTGCTCCAGATCCGGCGGCCGGGCGAGAAGTTCGAGGAGCGTTGGGAGAGCGAGTGGCCGATCCGGCGCACGCGCTGGACGAAGCTCCATCTGCACACGGAAGGCCTCGGGCTCGGCCCCGAGCCACCGGTCCGGGAGGGGAAGGTGACGTATCCCGCCCTGGGCGACGGCGTCACGTTCCTCACCCCGCCGCTCGAGGCGGAGACCGAGATCACCGGACCGGCCGCGGCGAAACTGTTCGTCTCGTCGCAGACGGCCGACGCCGACCTGTTCGTCGTACTGCGCGTCTTCACCCCCGACCTGAAGGAAGTCACGTTCCAGGGCGCGCTCGATCCGCACACGCCTGTAGCGCAGGGATGGCTGCGCGCGTCACACAGGAAGCTCGACTCGGAGCTGTCGCTGCCGTACCGCCCGTACCACACGCACGACGAGGCGCAGCCGCTCGCGCCCGGCGAGGTGTACGAGCTCGACGTCGAGATCTGGCCGACCTGCATCGTGGTGCCCAGAGGCCACCGCATCGCGCTCACGGTGCGCGGCCGGGATTACGAGTACCCAGGTGGCCCGGGTGCCGGGCTGGGCACGCTCGGCGCGAGCTTCAGCGGCGTCGGACCCTTCCAGCACAACGATCCGCGCGACCGGCCGCCGGCCATCTTCGGCAAGGACGTCACGCTGCACTGCGGCCCGCGCCACCCGGCCCACGTTCTCCTGCCCACGATCCCGGCACCTTACGAGGAGCGCTCGCCATGATCCGCATCGATCCGAAGACGACGGCCGTCGTGGCCATCGACATGCACCGCGGCCATCTCGACCCCAGCGTTGCGACCTTGCCCCTCCCGGCGGAGAGCTGTCGCCGCGTGATCGGGGCGGGGCGCGAGCTCTTCCGCACGCTGCGCACCCGCGGAATCCCGGTCGTCCACGTCGTGACCTCGTACCGCGACCCCTCCGAGTCCCTGTCGAATCCGTTCTGGAAGGCGATCGCCGAGGACCCCAACATGAGGCGGAGCGGCGCCTCGCGGCACAACATGGCGGCGAGCCCGGGAACGCAGATCATCCCGGAGCTGGTCGACTCGCGCGACGTGATCGTCGATCGCAAGAAGCGCTACGACTGCTTCCACGGGACAGACCTCGATTTCGTGCTGCAGCGCAAGCTCTCCGCGCGGACGCTGGTCCTCACCGGCGTCAACACGAACTCCTGCGTCCTGTGCACGGCATTCGAGGCGAACGCGCGCGACTACGGCGTCGTCGTCGCGGCTGACTGCGTCGCCACGATGGACGGCGAGGAGATGCACTCCTTCGCGCTCCGCAACATGGCGATCACGGTCGCGTGGGTGCTTCGCAACGACGAGATCCTGGCGTCGTTGGACGCGGGCGACCGCGCGCCGTAGGGAGGCAGCAATGGGCCACGAACTTGTCGTCGGTCCAAATCGCATGTGACGGTTCTTGAGCGATGACGCCAAAGCAGCGCACCGATTGTTGGGGAGACCTTGAGCTTCCTATCGGCAACAGGTACTTGCGAGGGAGGACTACGTGAAAAACAAGCACGGCGGCACGTCGACGGAATCGCAGGGTACACTTGTAGCGCGGCGTCATGTCCTACAAAGTGCGGGTGGTTTGATCGCTGCCTCGGTGCTGCCGGGAGGTATCGCGAAGGCCGCGACGCGTGCCGTTGCCCCGGCGCCCGCGGAATCTGCCGCCGCCCCTGCTGATCTCACCGGTCGACTGGCGCGCTACATGGTGGCGGCCCGGGAGCAGAGCCTCCCGCCAAAGATATTGCTGGACTCCAAGCATCGCGTCCTGGACGCATTGGGAGCGATCGTGTCGGGCTCGCAACTCAAGCCTGGAGAAATGGCGATCCGCTTCATCCGCGCGCAAGGCGGCGTGCCGGAAGCTTCCGTTCTGGCCACCAACATCAAGACGTCGGCCATCAACGCCGCTCTAGCGAATGGCATGTTCGCGCACGCCGATGAAACCGATGACGTCGACCCGCTGACCAAAGCGCATCCGGGCGCAGGGGTAGTTCCTGCCGCCGTGGCCATGGCCGAGCGGGAGCAACGCTCTGGAATGGAACTGCTGAGAGCGGTAGTCCTTGGCTACGATGTCGGTTGCCGTTTCGTAGTCGCGCTTGGACATGAAGCCATCCGACGTGGCCACCGCGGCATCGAGTGTCCCGTCTCGACGATGGGCGGAATGGCGGCGGCCGCCTCGCTGGCCCGCCTGGACGAAACCGGCATGCGCTACGCGATCTCCTTTGGCGCGCAGCAGGTCTCCGGTCTCTGGAGCTGGGTGGAGGATCCCGATCACGTCGAGAAAGCTTTCGATATTGGCGGCATGGGCGCGCGCAATGGAGTCAGCGCCGTCGTCATGGTGCAAAGTGGTTTCACCGGCGTCCGCGATGTGCTGAGCGGAAGGCACAACGCGATGGAGGCGCTTTCCACCCAGCCGCATCCCGAAGAAATGATGGCCGGGTTGGGCAGCCGGTTCTTTGTTTCCGAGACGGGCATCAAGACGTTTTCAGTGGGCTACCCCAACCAAGCGCCGCTGGATGCGTTCCTTACGCTGCGCCGGCAGCATGGACTGCGTCCCGACAATGTTGAACGCATCGTCGTCCGCCTGCCGGAGGACGCGCCGGGTATCGTCAGCAACAGTCCGATGCCCGACGTCAACTGCCAGTACTTGATTGCCACGGCACTGGTGGACGGCGCGGTCTCGTTTGCCAACAGCCACTCGCGCGAGCACATGGCCGACCCGCAAATCCGCGCCGTCATGCAACGCGTGCAGGTGATGGGAGATCCCAAGCTGAACGACCCCGCCGCGCCACGCAGCGGCCTGGTCGAGGTGACCCTACGCGACGGCAAGACGGTCACCCACTTCACCCGTTTCCCTCCGGGCACGAAGGAGAATCCGGTGGACACGGAAAAAATGAACGCGAAGGCACGGGACCTGATGGCGCCCGTCTTGGGGGCAAGCAAGACGGAGGCGGTCATCCAACAGGTGAATAGCCTGGAGACGCTAGCCAATGTACGCGACTTCGTCCGGTCGCTCGTGACCGGCTAGAGCGGTGGGTACGACCTGTCCTTTGAGCTTTCGGAACCGGAGACCTATCGCCGCGACGTGCCGAAGGCTGAAGTCCACGTCCTCGATGCGGGCCATTTCGCGCTCGATACCGCTGCGGATCAGATTGCGCAGCTCGTCCGGGGATTCATGAAGTAGCGGCGGCGACTCAAGGCGGTCGCAGCACGGCCTCTGCTTCGAGGCCCAACTCGCCACGATTGTCCGTCGACCACAACCGGACGCGATGTCCGTCCGGGGCCGGTTCGCCCTCCAGCGAGAACGGCGAAACGTCGCACGTCGGCCGGATCGCCTTGAATGAGAACCGCTCCGGGGTTGCGTCCGGAAGGCGCTCCCGCAGCAGGTCGAGCAACAGCGTGGCGAGCAGCGGCGCGTGGACGACCAGCCCCGGATATCCCTCTTCGGCGGTCGCGTAGCGGCGGTCGTAATGGATGCGGTGCCCGTTGAACGTCAGCGCCGAATAGCGGAAGAGAAGCACGTCGTCGGGGACGACGGTGCGATGCCATGCGCTGCGTACCGCAGGCTGGGCGGGACGGTCCAGGACGGC
>VBKO01000011.1 GCA_005888115.1 Deltaproteobacteria bacterium | reverse complement strand
GTGGCGGGCCTGGAGAAGAAGAACCGCCGGATGAACGAGATGGAGAAGGAGATCGTCGCCTATCACGAGTCGGGGCACGCGCTCGTCTCGAGCCTGTGCCGGTACTCGGAGCCGGTGCACAAGATCTCCATCATCCCCCGCGGCCTGGCCGCGCTGGGCTACACCCTGCAGCTCCCGCTCGAGGATCGGTACCTCATGTCCCGCGAGGAGCTGTACGACAAGCTGGCGGGCCTGATGGGCGGCCGGGCCGC
>VBKO01000010.1 GCA_005888115.1 Deltaproteobacteria bacterium | reverse complement strand
CTGGTGCGCACGCACCGGGACGCGCTCGGCAAGGTCGCCGCGCGCCTGCTGGCGGTGGAGGTGATCGAGGGGGACGAGCTGCGCCGCATCCTCAACGAAGCCGGCGCCATGGTGCCCGAGAAGCGGGTCCAGACCGCCGAGGCCGAGCACGAAGCGGCCGAGCAGGCGGAGCGGCACGCAGGGACGTAGCGCCGTGTTTTCGCGGTGTTAGAACTCGCGGGTCCCGGGGCGGGAGGCGCATGTCGACTCTGAAGATCGGGCGCTCGCACAAGGCGCGCAAAGCTCTTTTCGCGCGCGGCATCCGCCGCGGGTACCTCGTGATCGAGGAGATCGACGAGGCGCTGCCCCCCGGCAGCCTGACCGATGCCGAGCGTTGGCTGCTCTTCTATTCGCTGAAGGCTTCGCGAGTGGAAGTGCGGGATGGCCACGGGAACGCGCTGGATTTGGCCGAGCGCCCACAGGCTTCTCAAGGCGAGGCCGAGGTCGATCAGCAACACTGATCGGCGGCGGCTTTCAGGGCGGGAGGGTCCGGATGAACCGGAGGACCTCGTCGGCGAAGGCCTGCGGAGTTTCGGCGGGAAGGAAATGCCCGCCGGGGAGGAGGCGCAGCTCGGCGCGCAGGAGCTGCGCGAGCGGACGGGCGATCGTGTCGATGGGCAGGTAGCGGTCGGATTCGCCCCACAGCACCAGCGACGGTACGCCCGCGGCTCGCAGGGCCGGAAGGCGCGAGGCAGTCTCGCGCGGCTCGAGAGCGCGCGCCGCGCGGATGAGGCGTAGGCCGCCCTCCGCGCCCTGGTACGGCTCGAGCATCCGGCGGATCGCGTCGCCGGAAAGGCCGGGGCTGCGCATGCGACGGGCGAGGACGGGGGCGAGCCGGTCCGCCTTGTCGGGGTCCCAAGTCTGGATGCTCCCGACCTGGTCCATCGCCCACTGGTCCGCGTACACGCCGTCGGAGACGATCAGCCCGCGCGCGCGCGACGGATCGGTGGCGACGAGGATCTGCGCCGCGGCCGATCCGACGTCGTGCGCGACGAGAAGCGCCGCGTGTACGCCGAGCGCGTCGAGCAGCTCAGCGAGCCATCCCGCCTGCCGCTCCATGCCCGGCTCGCCTCCGGGAGAGTCCGACAGGCCGTAGCCGGCGAGGTCCGGGGCGATGCAGCGCAGCCCGGCGTCGCGCAGCACCGGGATGACGCCGTCCCAGAGCCGATGGGTGGTCGGAAACCCGTGCAGCAGGACCGCCGGCGGTCCACTTCCCTCGTCGCGCACTTCCAGCGTCAGCTCGGACAGCCGAACGCGGCCCATGGGCGCTCCCGCCGATGCGTCATTGTGGCACGTTAGCGTTGCGATCTGGTTTCCAGGTCGGAGATCCTGCTGCGCAGCTCCCTTCGCGGCTGTACCCTGCGGGCAGGATATGAAATGCCGGGCAGGGCCGGCTGTTCTAGGGAACCGGCCGCCCGCCCGCCCGCTTGGAGGCATGTTCATGCAACGCTCTCGCATCACCTTGCTGTGCGCATTTGCCCTGGGGTCGCTCGCCACGGTGGTGGCGCTGCCCGTCGCGTTCTCCGGCCGCGATCACCAGAAGGACCTCGCGCCCGACGCACAGGCCGCGCTGTCCGCCGCCCCGACCCCCGCGAACGCGGCCCCGCCCGCCGTGCAGCCGCCGCAGGGGCAGCTGACGCCGCTCCCCTCGCTCGCGCCCCTGGTGAAGCAGCTACGGCCGGTGGTGGTGAACATCAACTCGCGCTTCAAGCCTCGGCGCGCGACCGCACGGCGCGGGGTTCCCCCGGCCCGTCCGCGGACGCCGTTCGACCAGGGACCGGGCGACGACAGCGAGGACGGCGGCGATCAGCAGGATCCGATGGAGCGCTTCTTCCGCTTCTTCGGCGGGCAGCCCACGCCCGACGACCAGGAGAGGCACGGGCTCGGTTCCGGCTTCCTCATCGGCAACGGCATGGTCCTCACCAACAACCACGTGGTCGAGATCCAGGACCCCGGCTCGAACAAGTTCCGCCCGATGGACGACATCAAGGTGATCACCGACGAGACCTCCCCCGTCGGCGCCCGCGAGTACGTGGGCAAGGTGATCGGCAACGATCCCAAGTCGGACATCGCGCTGCTCAAGCTCGAGGGCGAGCACGTGGGCGAGCTGAAGGGCGCCGTGCTGGGCGACAGCGACGGGCTGCAGGTGGGTGACTACGTGGTCGCGATCGGCGAGCCGTTCGGCCTGCAGGCCACGGTGACTTCCGGGATCATCAGCGCCAAGGAGCGCGCGCTCGGTCCCAGCTCGGTGTACAGCGACTTCCTGCAGACCGACGCGTCGATCAATCCCGGCAACTCGGGCGGACCGCTCTTCAACCTGCGCGGCGAGGTGATCGGCGTCAACACCGCCATCATCGGGGGAGCGAACACGATCGGATTCGCCATCCCCATCGCAGTGGTGAAGCAGATCCTTCCGCAGCTGGAGAAGAACGGGCGGGTGATGCGCGGGTTCCTCGGCGTGCAGCCGCAGCCGATCACCCAGGACATGGTCGACACGCTGGGTCTCAAGTCGACGCAAGGGGCGCTCATCGCCGACGTGGTGAAGGGGAGTCCGGCCGACAAGGCCGGCGTCAAGCCGGGTGACGTGGTCGTCTCGCTCAGCGGCAAGCCGGTCACCGACGGGAACCAGCTCACGCGCGACGTCGGCGCGATTCCGCCCGGCCAGACGGTGAAGCTGGAGGTGATCCGCGAGAGCAAGCCGCGGCAGGTCGAGGTGAAGCTCGCAGAGCGCCCCGACGAGACGGAGACCATCGCCCGCGCCGGCGGGCAAGGCATGGACGCCGACAAGTCGAGCGGCGACGCCCTCGGCGTGCGCGTCCAGGACCTGACCCCCGAGCTGGCGCAGCGGGCGCGGGTCGATCCCGGCACCAAGGGCGTCGTGGTCACGGCGGTCACCCCGGACTCGCCCGCCGCGAACGCAGGCCTCGACCCGGGCGACGTGATCCTCGAGATCAACCGGCAGCCGGTGACCTCGGTCGCGGACTACAAGAAGGTCGCCTCCAAGCTCAAGAAGGGCGAAACCGTGCTGCTGCGCGTGCGCAGCGGCCCGGCCGTCCAGTACCTGCCGGCCAAGATCCGATGAGTGGAAGGGGCGGGGGCTCGAGGTAGGAGCTCCCACCCCATCCCCACACGAGGCTTCAAGCCATTCAGTGGATGGTGCCCCGGGAAAGGCCCTGCGCGCCCTTCGGGGTGACGAACTTGAGGCCGATCCCGCGCATCCCGGCCCGCACCGCGTCGGCGCGGGTGAAGTTGATGAAGCACTGGTAGCGCACCTCACCCTCCAGGACCATCTCCGCGCCGCCGGAGGGAGAGGTGAACGTCACGCGGACCCGGCTGCCCAGCGGAAACGGCTCGCGGGTCTCTACGAACATCCCGGAATCGCTGATGTTCCTGCCGATTCCAGCAGCCACGCCGCGCTCCCCTTCCAAGAAAACCGGAAACGCCTTGTCGAGCCTTCCCGCGGGCGGCCTGCGATCGGGCTCGTGGTGCTTGGGCGGATCGACGCGGCTGGACATGCAGGAGAGCCTCGCGGGGAGACGTGCGGCCCACCGTAGGAGCCAGCCGCTCGGCCGTCAAGGAAAGGACTCCGGGCCGGGGGGGTATCGCGCTCGGGCGGCGAACGTCTTAAGTTGCATGTGGGGAAGCGTCGCAGAAGCCCCGGGATGGTGGGTATGAAGGGTCGCACCGTGGGTGGACTGCTCACATCGGGGCTCGTCGCACTCGCCTTCGCGCTCGCCCTCTTGCAGGCCGCCGTGCTCGCGCAGATCCCGCGTTCCGCTCCGGTGACCGCCAACACGCCAGCGGCGCCCACCAACCGCTACTCGGCGCCGGGCGGCCGCGCCGGCGTTCCATGGACGCCCACTCCGCCGCAACCCCGGCCGCCGCCGTCGGAGCGCGAGGGCCGCACTCCCGACCAGAAGCCGCAGCGCGAAGAGCATCGCACTCCCCTGCGCAGTCCGAACTTCATTCCGCACCTCGGCCCGCGTCCGGCCCGCCGCGCGCTCGCCTAGCCGGTCTCACTTGCCATAGAGCATCCACCCGCCGGACCGCGCGAGGACGTGCCACGTCGGGCCTGACCCGGCGCCCGCGAATGGATCGGTGAAGCCGCGGACGAGCAGGTAATCGTAGTAGCGGCCGTCGACGTCGTTGCGGAACCTCCACGGTTCCCATTCCCAGTGCGGAGGCTTGGGAGGCGGCGCGGTCTCCGGACGGTAACGCAGAGGAGATTGCGGCAACTCCGCGAAGGAGAACGACGCGATTCCCCCCTTGCGCGCCCGGTAGTAGCTGCCGAAGTGGAGGTAGGGGCTGAACTTCGCCCAGGCCGAATCGTGGTCGTACACGAGCGAGAGCAGCCGCCGTCCCGGCGCAGCCACGCCCAGCACGCGATCGAAGCCGCCCACTTCGCGCGAAAAGCCTCGGATCTGCCGCGCGGCAACCCCGGCTGAGAAGAGCGAGGCGGCGGCGACCAGCAGCAACGGGACGGCTCCGCGCAGCCCGCGCGCCGGGCGCAGCAGCAGCGGGGCGAGAAGCGCGAGGGCGATGGCGTATCGCTCGTTGAGCTGCCACAGCCAGCCGATCGCCACGGGGAAGGCGAAATAGAGCAGCGCCGCGAGGGTGCACCAGCCAGCCGCGAGACCGCGCAGCCGGGACGTCGCCTCCGGGTCGCGCGTCTGGGGCCAGGCGAGGACCGCCGCAGCCCCGATCAGCGCGAGCAGCACCAGTTCGTCCTCGGACCCAGGCCAGATGTCGAGCAGCGCGGAGGGCAGGTTCTGCAGCGCCTGACCCAGGGGCTCGAAGAGGATCCGCGTCGGTTGCGTCCATCCGACCGCGTCCGGATGCACGACGGGGCTCGTCGCGAGGAAGACGAGCCCGAGCACCGCGGCCGGCGCCATCCAGAGCAGGGCGCGTGGCCTGCGGCCGAGCACCACCGAGGCGAGAAAAGCCGCGGGAGCAAAAAGCAGGAACGCGGAGAGGTGCAAGTAGAAGAGCGCGACGGCGACCGCCGCAACGAGCGCGGTGCGCCGGGGACGCGGATCCTCCGCATCCCGCACGACCAGCGAGAGTCCCCACAGGAGCAGCGGCAGCGCCGCCAGGTAGTTGAAGAACCCGATCAGGAGCGGTTGCGACCAGAAGAGCGGCGCCGCGAACAGGGCGAGCCGGTCGTCAGCGCGGATCGCGCGCAACAGCGATCGGAGCGCGTACGGCAACGCCAGCGCGGTCGCGGAGAGCAAGACGAGATTTGCCCGCTCCGCGTTCCCGAGGGGAAAGGCGAGAAGCGCGCCGGCCAGGTAGTAGAGCAGGTACTGCGAGCTACCCAGCGCGAGGGTGAAGTACTCGCGCGCCTTCCACTGCGGATCGCTCCAGTGGCGCAGCGTCGCGATGGCGGCCGCGTGCTGGGGCAGGTCGGTGAAGGGAAGGTACGGCGCCACCCAGAGCGCCGTCACGTTGGCCAGTGCGCAGGAGAAGAGCAGGAGCGGCCAGATCGGGTGGGCGACATCGGTCCACGAGCTCGGGGCCGCGGTCCCGAGCTGGGTGGGGGTCGCGGTCGAGGCTGGCGTCAGGGTCGAGGTCGAGATCGGGGTGGGCACGCGCGGCGAACTCTACCGGCTCGGGGTGGGGCTGTCCCTCCGTTCCGCAGTGCGCTAGGCTCCCTGGACGTGCGGATCCTCGTCGGAGTGGACGGGTCGGAACCGGCGCAGCGGGCCGCGCGCCGCGCCTTCGACCTCGCCCGGCGACTGGGCGAATCGGTGACCCTCTTCCACGTGTTGCCGCCGCCGCCCGTCTTCTCCGAACCGGCCGTAGTGCTGGACATCGCGGAGCTGGAGCGCCGTGTGTACGAGGCGGGAAAGACCGTGCTCGAGAAGCTCGCGGCGGAGGGGCGCGCGGCCGGCGTGCAGGTCGAGACGCAGCTCCTGTCGGGCCCCGCGGCCGAGGTGCTCGCGGAAGCGGCCCAGGCACAGGACGTGGACTTCGTCGCGGTAGGCAGCCGAGGCCGCACGTTGGTCGGGAGCATGCTCCTGGGCGGCATCTCGCACCGGCTCGTGCACATCTGCAAGAAACCGGTGCTGATCGTGCACTGAGCTACTGGCTGAAGCCTTCCAGCTGGTAGTGCGCCTCGATGCGCTTGAGCGCCAGCACCATCGCCGCCGTGCGCATGTCCACCTCGCGCCCGATGCAGTAGCGCTGCGAG
>VBKO01000009.1 GCA_005888115.1 Deltaproteobacteria bacterium | reverse complement strand
GCCCGGGCCGCGGCATGGGCCGCGGCCAGCGCTT
Organism: Deltaproteobacteria bacterium; assembly: GCA_005888115.1. Taxonomy (GTDB): domain Bacteria; phylum Myxococcota; class Myxococcia; order Myxococcales; family 40CM-4-68-19; genus VBKO01. The sequence continues at coordinate 8,858 of VBKO01000009.1, read as the reverse complement.
CGAGCTCGGCGCTCCGACCGACGAAGAGCGGCGGTCGCCTCACGGCCGGGTCCGCGGCGGAGCGCGGCGACGCGCTCGCGCCGAGCGCCGCCAGCACGTCGGCGCCCTCCAGGCGGTCCTCAGGACGCGTCCGAAGCAAGGCCATGCAAAGCTCGTCCAGGTCCGCGGGAACGGATGCCTGCTCGGATGGCGGGATCGGCCGGAGTCGCTGCTTCGTCGCGAGGATCTCGCCGACGGGACCGTCGAACGGCAGCCGTCCGGTCAACGCCTCGTACAAGAGGACGCCGACGCTGTACCAGTCGCTTGCGGGCCCGACCGGATCGCGCGCCGCCTGCTCGGGCGACATGTACGCGGGAGTCCCGATCACACGGTCCCCGGTCCAGCGGATCGAATCGAGAGTGCGTTCCGTTACCAACCCGAAATCGACCAGCACCACGCGCCCGCTCCGGGTGACCATCACGTTGGAGGGCTTGATGTCGCGGTGCAACCAGCCGGCCGTGTGCAGCGCATCGACGCCGATGGCCAGTTGGCGCAGCGCGGGCCGAAGCCGGTCGAGGTCGCAGACCTCTGCGTGTGGCAGGTGTACCGGGAAGTGGTTCGGCTCGGACAACGAGCTGATCGATGGATCGCCGACGGGTGCGGCCGTCACGGTGCGGCTCGGGATTCCGGGCGAGGACGAATCCTCGAAGGTCCACGCTTTCTTGCCCCGGGGCCGCGCGCCTCGCGAAACCCACGCGCGGAAACCCACGCCGTCGAGGAGCTCCATCGTGAAGAACCACGTGTTCCGTTCCCAGAGAAGCTCGTAGAGTGAGACGAGGTTCGGATGGGCGACGTCAGCGAGCGCGCGGAACTCCCGTTTGAAGCGGTACAGCGAGGTGGCTCCGAACCGGTGCAGCGTCTTGAGCGCGACGTCGCGGCCCTGCCGGTGATCGTAGGCGCGGTAGACCACTCCCATGCTGCCCGCGCCGAGCTTCGCGAGCAGCCGGAAACGGTCGTTTCCAGGGAAGTCTTCGTCCCCCATCTCGAGATCCTGGCCCTGGGTGGGTGGGGACAAGACCGCCGGCACGATATCCCGGGCGTCGAATGGTCTGTCAAGGCTTGAAATGCGGCGCATCAGCCCCGCGCAGACTCGGCCGGTGCTTCCGTCCACCGAGCTCAGAAGTCGTAGGTCATCCCGGCGGAGAACGCCTGGATGTTGGTCCCGGTGAAGCACTGGGTGCCGTTCCCGATCAGCCCGATGCCGGGGGCGACGCCCGCCGTGGCCGGCCCGCTGCCGTCCTTGCAGTCCCAGGTGACGCCGTGCCCGCTGGGTCCGAGCGCATAATGCGCGCCGTCGCCGTTCATCATCCGGGCGTAGACGAGGTACACGGTCGTCTTCCGATCGAACCAGTGCCGGTAGCCTCCCGTGACCATGTCCGCCGAGTTCGGGATGGGGCCGATGGTCGGGTCGCCGGGAGTGCTGTTCGCGTGCGCCCATGCGGCCATCACGTCGTCGTTCGGGGTGACCTTCTGCAGGGCCGAGAAGTAGAACCCGGAGCGCTGCCGCTCGTTGAAGGTCCCCACGTCGTCACGCCGGATGTCCTCGTACAGCCCGGCGACCGTGGTCCCGGTCGCGGCGAGCGTGTATTTCGCCCCGACCTTCCACGCCCATTCGTCGGCCACGCCGACCGTGGACACGCCGGCCGGCGTGGTCGCGCCCGCATCGCCGGCGCGGTTGACGCGCTTGTGCAGCTCGTACGCGCCGATGGCCTTGAGCCCGAAGTTCTCCCAGGTCGCGGCCAGGCTGTACACGGTGCCCCAGGATCCGTCCTCGCAGGGGCCGGAGTTTCCGCCGTTGCAGACGGTTTCGCTGATGGGGAATCCTTCGTTGTCCTCGAAGCGGTTCTGCCCGGGCGACCACTGGGCGCCCAAACGGAAGCCGTACACGTTTGGCGACTCGTACCAGAGGGAGTGGGAAAGGCGCGTGTCGAACTCCGCGCGGTTGTCGCCTCCCGTGTTCCCGACGATTCCGTTGTAGTCGCCGGGAGTGTCGGCGAGGAAATCGAAATCAGCGTATCGTTGTTTCCATTGCCCTTGACCCCCGGCGTGGCGGCCACCGCGACCTCCGCTTCCAGTTGGAACACGACCTGCACGCCCTCCAGCAGATCGTGGTGACCGCGAACGCCGAATCTGGAGAGATTGCTGGAGACGTCCGGAATCCAGCGCAAGTTCCCCTCGGCGCCGGCCCCGGGAGTGCAGAGATTCGGGTTGTTACACGTCACGCCCGCGAGACCCTGGCTGCCGAGATCGACGGAAAGATTGAGGTGCCCGTAGAAGGTGAAGTCCGTATCGGCTTCGGCGCGGAGCGGAACGACCATCGAGAGAGCGGCGGCCGCGGCCATGCGCATTCGATTCGTCATGCGATTCTCCTCGGAGGAGGGGGCGCTCGCATTCCCGCGCTGCGAGGAGGCGAGGCGTCAAGTCGGACGCAGGTACCCGGACGACGGACGTCGCACGGCTCCGCCCTGCGCGGTCGCCCCCTTCGTCGCTCCGGCTCCGGGCCTACGCGCGGCCGCCGTACGGCCGCAGCGATTCGTCCCAGTCGATGCGGCGCGCGGGCAGCTCGCGCATACTGGCCCGGTGCTTCCGCCCACCGCGACGCGCGACGCGCGGACCCTCCTCTTCACGCGCGGCGCACGCGGATTCGCGGACGGCGTGGTCAGCGTGCTCCTCGCCAGCTACCTCGCCCGGCTGGGGTTCACCGCCGTGCAGATCGGAGCCATCGTCACCGCCACGCTGCTCGGCTCGGCGGCGCTCACGCTGGCCATCGGTCTCGCCGGCCACCGTTTCCGGCGCCGCGCCGTTCTTCTCGGCGCCGCCGCCCTGATGGTCGTCACCGGCCTCGGGTTCGCCGGCGTCACCTCCTTCTGGCCACTGCTGGCGGTCGCGTTCGTGGGCACCGTCAACCCTTCGGCCGGCGACGTGACGCTCTTCCTCCCGACCGAGCAGGCCGTGCTCGCCGAGGCAGCGGAGAGCCGCGACCGCACCGGCCTGTTCGCCTGGTACAACCTGACCGGCACCTTCGCTGGCGCGGCAGGGGCGCTGGCCGCCGGGTTCCCTGACGCGGCCGCGCAACGCTTCGGGATCGAAGCGGCACAGGCCGAGCGCGCCGGCTTCCTGCTCTACTCCGTGCTGGGCCTGGTCGCCGCGGTCGCCTACGCGCGCCTTTCCCCGGCCATCGAGCACGACACTTCCGCGCCGGCGCAGCCGCTCGCGCGCTCGCGCGGCATCGTCCTCAAGCTGTCGGCGCTGTTCAGCCTGGACTCGTTCGGCGGCGGATTCGTCGTGCAATCCTTGCTGGTCCTGTGGCTGTTCCGGCGGTTCGCGCTGCCCGTCCAGGTGGCCGGCGCGATCTTCTTCGCGGCCGGCCTGCTCGCCGCGTTGTCGCAATTCGTCGCGGCGCGGCTCGCGGCGCGCATCGGCCACGTGCGCACGATGGTGTTCACGCACCTTCCGGCCAACGTGTTCCTGCTGCTCGCGGGGCTCATGCCCACGGCGCCGCTGGCGGTCCTCTTCCTGCTCCTGCGCATGTCGCTGTCCTCGATGGACGTCCCCGCGCGCCAGGCGTACGTGATGGCCATGGTGCCGCGCGAGGAGCGCGCCGCCGCCTCGAGCGTCACCAACGTGCCGCGAAGCCTGGCGGCGGCGCTGTCGCCGCTCCTCGCCGGGATCCTGCTCGATCGCACGAGCTTCGGCTGGCCGCTGTTGTGCGCGGGCGCCCTCAAGGCACTTTACGATCTGCTCCTCTTCAGGCAGTTCGCTCACCTTCGTCCGGCGGAGGAACCCAGCGAGGCTGGGAGTCAGCGCTCGTCCTTGCGGTGATGCCCCGGCCTGCGGCCCGGCCCCGCTTCGCTGCGGAAGTGGTCGCGCGCCTCGCTGCGGTCACGCGCGGGCACCGTCGCCCGGCCCTCCCCGGGAGCGGCGCGCGGCATCGCGGCGCGATCGGGCGTAACGACCTGCGCCACGAGGTGCCGGCTCTTCTTCGCCGCGTGCTTGCTGAGCGGCGGCTCGGCGCCGATGTCGCTCTTCTTCAGCGTGGCGGCCGTGCCCGCCCGTTTGGCCTCGAGGATACGCCTCTCAGGGCTCTTCTGCGGCATGGGGCCTCCGGTCAGTGCTGCAGCGCGGGCACGTCGCCAGGCTCGTCGTGCAGATCGAGCTCGCTTTCGATCGAGCGCACGCCGGCGATGCGTGAGACCTGGCTGATCAGGTCATCCACCTCGTCGGCCAGGATCGGACCGGCGAGGATCACGCACCCGTTTCGCGCGCGTACGTCGATGGCGCGTGGATGCGACACGGGCCGCCCGAGCTGCGCGCGCACGCGCTCCACCAGGATGTCGTCGGGGACCTCCTCTTCAGAGAGCCGCGCCTTCGCCTCGTAGACCAAGCCGCGCACCCGGTGCTGCAGGTCGCGCCCGCGGCGGGCCGCCACCTCGGCCGCACCCTTGGCGGCGGACATGCTCTTGTCGCGCAACACGGCGCGGCGCGCGGCGCCACGCCTCGGATCCAGCAGTGCAACGGTCACTCCGCCGACGACGAACCCCGCCAGGAAGCTCCAGGTGGTCTCGGTGCGCATGTCGCGCCTCCTCGCATCGCTACGCGGTCATTCTGCGCATGCGGCAATCGATCAGCCCACCGGGACGTGGAACAGCCGTCCGACCAGCACCGTCGCTCCGGCGGCGAGCCCGATGACCAGCAGCTGGCGCAACGCCGGCCAGGGCCAAGAACGGCCGCCCAGCCGGGCGAGCATGGCGCCGATCCCCAGCGAGGCCGCTCCCGCGAGCATGAGCGAGGCGAGCTGCGCACGGAGGCCGCCCGCGAAGAACCAGGGAACGAGGGGGACGAGAGCGCCACCGGCAAAGGTGAGGAGCGACGACAGCGCAGCTGCCCAGGGCGACCCCAGCTCGTCCGGGTTGAGGCCGATCGAGCGCGCGTAGGTGGCCAGGGCGTGCGCGGGATTTCGCGCCAGCTCTCGTGCAGCCTGCCTGGCGGTCCGGCGCGAGACCCCGGCGCGGACGATGACCTGCTCGAGCTCGGCGCGCGCTCCTTCTGGATTGTCCCGGAGGCGCCGCGCCTCGTCCAGCAGCACGCCCTCGAGCAGCTCGACTTGCGCGCGCATGGAGACGTACTCGCCCACTGCCATCGAGCAGGCGCCCGCCACCAGGCTGGCCAGGCCAGCGAGCCGCACCACGGCCGGGCTCGCTTCGGCGGCGGCGACGCCGAGGATCAGCGACACGTTGGTGACCAGCCCGTCGCTGACGCCCAGGACGGCGGCGCGCGCGGTCCCGCGCTGGACTTCCGCCGCCCGCTGCCGGGACTCGTGCGCGTTGAGCGTCGTCTCCGCCATTTCCCCTCTGTACCGCATGCCACGACGGCCGGGCTGCGGAAAAGCGCAGCGCCGCTCCGTCCGGCGGCGGCTCGTTCCGTTTGACCCGGCGCGACTCCTGGTGCACAACTGCGCCGCGCATGCCGACCGCGTTCCTCTTCGCCGGACAGGGCAGCCAGTCCGTCGGCATGGGCAAGGACCTCGCTTCGTCCTGCCCGCATTGCGCTGCGCTGTTCGAGCGGGCGGACGAGATCCTCCGCTTCCCGCTCCGCCACGCGATGTGGGAAGGGTCGGCCGACGATCTGCGCCTCACGGCGGTGCTGCAGCCCGCGCTGCTCGCGCTGGAGGTCGCGCAGGCGCGGCACTTGCGCGCGGTGGGGCGTTCCGCCGACTGGCTCGCGGGGCACAGCGTCGGCCAGTACTCCGCTCTCGTGGTCGCCGAATCGCTCCCGTTCGAGGATGCGTTGCACTTGGTGCGCGAGCGCGGGCTGCTCATGCAGGAAGCCGTCCCCGACGGCGTCGGCGCGATGGCCGCCGTGCTGGGGCTCGACCGCGCGGAGATCCGCAGGCTGTGCCGGACGGTCAACGGCGTGGTGGGCATCGCCAGCCACAACGCCCCGGGAAACACGGTGATCTCCGGCGACAGGGCCGCGGTCGCCGAGGCCTCGGCGTTGTGCGGCGAGGCGGGCGCCACCATCGTCGAGGTACCCGTTTCCGCGCCCTTCCACACCGCGCTGCTCGAACAGATGGTGCCGCCCTTCACCGCGCTGGTGGAGAAGGCCTCCTTCCGCGATCCGCGCATACCGGTGGTCGACAACGTCGGCGCGCGGCCGCTCACCGACGCCGCGTCCGTTCGCCGCTCGCTCGTGCTGCAGGTCAGCGCGCCCGTGTTGTTCGAGGAGAGCCTGCGCTTCCTGGTCGAGCGCGGCGCGGGCGAGTTCGTGCAGTGCGGCCCGGGCCGCAACGTGCTGGAGTTCGTGAAGCGCATCCACCCCGCCGCCCGGGTGCTGCCCTTCGAAGAGGCGGCCGCGGGGACGCCCGCGCCGCACTGAGCTCAGGCGACGCCGCGGCGGGCGATGTGGACGGTGTTGCTGAATCCGTCGTCGAGCACGCGGAGCTGCACCTCGAGCTCGCCGGCCGCGTCGCAGCGCACGGTCTCCTCGACCTGCGGCCCGTCTCCGTCGAGCCGCCGCACCGGGACCGAGGCCAGGTCGCGCACGCCGCGCAGGCGCGGGTCGAACGGGAACAGGACCTCGTCCCACATGGCGAGGTTTCCCTCCGGCCGGCCTTGCTCGATGCGCGCGCACTCGACGAAGCGGAAGTGCCCCAGGTTGTGCGCGGCGCGGTAGCGGCGGGTGACGCTCAGGGGCGGACCTCCGGCCGCTGGCAGGCGCGTGTCCTTGGGCAGGAGCACGTCGAAGGACACCTCCGTACCCGCGCTCTCCTCCCGGAAGACGCCGAAGTGCCGTGTGAAGCGTTCCGCCAGCGAGTACCCCGCCCGCTCGTCGAGCGTGATCGCCAGCCCGATGGCGGTGGATCCGAACGGGTGCGGCGAGCGGCGCACGCGGTGGGCGCCGAACCGCTCGCGCAACAGGCGGTACACGGGTGGGAAGGCGCTCGCGCCGCCCACCACGTAGATGCCGGCCAGCTCGCTCCAGTCGATGCCCTCGTTCTCGCGGCGCGGATCGCGCATCGCTGGCTCCATCGCCTCCAGCGTCTGCTGCACGAGCGAAGCACAGGCGGCGTACACCTCGTCGGTGGGCAGCACCAGCGGCTCGTGCCGGCCGAGCGCCGCCAGGTCCACCACCATCTTGCGCGTGTTCGGGTTGACCGACTCCTTCTGCACCCGGCACTCGTCGAGCAGCAGGCGGCGCTCGCGGATCGAGGAGACAGTGCCCAGCCTCGCCTCGACCAGCTTGAGGATCGCCTCGTCGAAGTCGTCGCCGCCCAGCCGCGCCACGCCGGACGAGGTGACCACCTCGTTGGCGCGTCCCTCCATCTTGATCAGGGATGCGTCGAAGGTGCCGCCGCCCAGGTCGTAGACCAGCACGTACTCGCGCTTGCTGGTCACCGTCTCGCGAAAGCGGTGCGCGTACTCGAACCCGGCCGCGCTGGGCTCGTTGAGAAGCGCGACCACGTCGAAGCCGGCCCTGCGAAAAGCGTCGACGGTGAGGATGCGCTGCGCGCTCGAGGCGTTGGCCGGGACGCTCACCGCCGCCTTGAGCGGCTCGCCCTCGCGCAGGTGCGCGTTGGAGCGCAGATGCAGCTCTCCGCGCACGTGCGACAGGAACGCGGTGAGCAGGTCGACCACCTTGATCGTCCGCGGGCCCGCGACGACCTCGGAGCCCGGACCGGCGTCGTTCAGCAGCCGCTTGAACGAGCGCAGCACGGTCCACGCCGGGTCGTGCGCGACGGCCGCCGCCTGCGCTCCGAAGCGCAGCGTGCCGTCCTCACCCGCCGCCGCCAACGAGGGGACGAAATCGGCGTGCTCGAACGAGACGACGGGATAGTTCCCCCGGTCCACCGCCGCGACGACGGTGTGCGTGGTGCCGAAATCGATCCCCAGCCGCATGCCGACCTGAATCTACGCCACCTGGAACGGCTTCGGTTGCTCGATCGCCGCTTCGACCCGCCGGAGGTACTCGGCGCGGGGGATTTCGATGCAGCCCAGAGTGGCGAGGTGGGGCGACATCACTTGCACGTCGAACAAGGTGAAGCCGCGCTCGCGCAGCCGCTCCACCACGGCGACGAAGGCCACCTTCGATGCGCCGGTGCGCAGGTGGAACATCGACTCGCCCGCGAAGAGCGACCCCACCGCAAGGCCATAGAGGCCGCCGGCGAGCTGTCCTTCCGCCCACACGTCGACGCTGTGCGCCCATCCCAGCGCGTGCAGCTCCGCATACGTGGCGAGGACGTCGGGCGTGATCCAGGTGCCTTCCGCCCGCGCATCGCCGCAGCCGGTCATGACCTCGCGGAATGCCCGGTCGAAGGTGACCGTGTAGCCCAGCTTGCGCGCGCGGCTCACGTGCCGCGGCCACGGGCGCCGCGGCTCGAGCGGGAAGATCGCCCTGGGGTCCGGGCTCGCCCATGGGACCACGCCCTGCATGATCGGCCAGGGGAAGATGCCCTTCCGGTACGCCTGCAGGACGAGGCCCGGCGTCATGGTCCGCGAGAGCGCGACGATACCCTCGCGATTCGCGCGGCGCGCGTCGGGCAGCTCGACGCGGGGCGCCGGCGGCTCGACGGGAGGATAGGTCACCGCCGGCCCCGCTCCGGTCGGACTCCCCTCACCGGGCATCCCCCAGCATCTCGCGGAGCTTGCGCGCGCGCTCCTCGGGCGCCCCGAATTTCGCGCGGTAGTCCTCGATGCTGCGCCGGATGACCTCCACCGCCTCCTCGCGGCCGTACACTTCGGCGATCTGGACCTTGCGCGCGCCGGCGCCGGGCAACTGCTTGTAGCTGAGGAAGTAGTGCCGGAGCCGGTCCACCAGGCCCT
>VBKO01000008.1 GCA_005888115.1 Deltaproteobacteria bacterium | reverse complement strand
CTTCTTCGCCTTGACGATGCTCTCCGCGTTCTCCTCGGAGATGCCCTGCATGTTCTTCACGATGACGTCTGGCTGCGTCTGATCGATCAGCTCGACGAGCATCTGCTGCTGGTCGGGCTCCAGCCGGGTGTAGTCGACCTTCCGCACGGCGTTGGCGAGAAGGCCGCAATCCTCGACGTAGCCGCGGAGCAGCTCCGAGTTGCGCCGAAGCAGCGAGACGGAGTTGTTCACTCCGTCGAGCATCTGCAGCACGAGCGACCCATGGAGCTGCGCGCGCGACTCGGCCAGCGTCACCTGCGACTCGTCGACCGCACCCGCCGCGCCGCCGCCCTTGGCCGCTTGCTCCTTCGCCTGCGTCAGCTCCGCCTTCATCTTGGGAAGCTGCTTGCGCAGATCGCCCAGCTCCTCGGAGGCGGACTTGTAGCGGGCTTCCCAGTCGGAGCCCAGCTCGGAGCTGGTCTGCGCGATGCGCGCGTCCGCCTCCAGCGACTCGACCCGCGCCTTCAGCTCGTCGCGCTCGCGAACGATGTCGTCGTACGTGCCGCGGACCTTGGAGAGCTGCGCGTCCAGCGCCTTGGCGCGCTCGGCCGCGTCGATCGCCTCCTTGGCGCGCGCGTCCCGGTCGGCCTTCAGCATCGCCTGCTGCTTCTCGAAGCTGTCCCGGTCGCCCGACCTGCGCAGCATCTCGGAGAGCTGCCCCTCGACCTTCATGCGCGCATCGACCGCGTCGGTGACCTTGGCTTCCATCTCCTCGATCTGCTTGCCCAGGTCCTTCTTCTCGCTCTCCATCGCGTCGAGCTTGCCGCCGAGCACGCTGGCCGCGTCCTTCGCCTTGGCCACGTCCGCCTCGAGCGAAGCAATGCGGTCCTGCATGGTCTTGGTGGCGCGCTCCTGCTCCTCCACCGCGGCGGCCGCCTCGTCCGCCCCGCCCACCTTGGCGATGATGAGCCGCGCCTTGGCCAGCTCCTGCACCAGCTCGCCGCGTTCCTTGCCGAGCTGCGCCAGCTGCGCGTTCTTCTGCTTGAGCTTGTCGTTCAGCTCCTTCTCCTTGCCCGCGGCGGCGTTGGCGGAGTCCTTCAAGCCTTTCATCTGCTCGTGGAGCTCCTGCGCCTTTACGTCGCGCGACTTGATCTCCGTCTGGATCTCGTCCTCGCGCTCGGAGAGCATCTTGATCAGGTCGTCCTTCTCCTTCAGCTGCCGCGCGACGGTGTCGCTCTCGGCGCCGCGGATGGCGACCCGGTGCTCCAGCTCCTTGATCTGCCGCTGCAGCGTCTCCATGTCGCGGCGGCGCTCCGCGTCGATGGCCTGCTCCATCCGCTTGCGCTCGCGCTCCAGCTCGGCCGGCGAATAGTACGTCTCCTTCTCGTCCAGCTCTTTCTGCAGCTTCTTCAGCTCCTCGTCCTTCTGCTTGAGGAGCACGCGCAGCTTCTCCGCGTCGGCCCGGGCACCCGCCGCCGCATCGTGCGCGGCCTGCTCCTGCACCTTGACGACCTGCACCTTGAGCTTGCGGTTCTCCTCCTCGAAGAACGTGACCCTTCCGCGAAGAGTGGCGATTTCCACCTCGTCCTGCGTCTTCACCTCGGCGCGCAGCGCGGGCTGGGCGGGACGGCGGGGTTGGTCGGTGACGATGCCTGCCCTGGCGGGCGTTTCCTCGGGCGGCGGTGTGCGCGTTCGCGGTGCAGCCGCTCCGCGACCCGCAAGGACGGATGCCGCGCGCGGCTTGGGCTGGTCGGCGACGAACTGCGCCTTGGTCATGCCGAAGGTGATCGTGTCGCCGTCCGAAAGCTGCTCGCGGTCGACGTCGCGTTCGTTGACGAACGTGCCGTTGGTGGACCCCAGGTCCATGACGAAGAACACGCCGTCCTCGCACCAGATCTTCGCGTGCTTGGAGGACACGCCGGCGTCGCCAATCTTGACGTTGCAGCTCGATCCCCGACCCACGGTCTGCGGGTCGGGGATGAGCTCGATCTCCTGGCCTTCCAGGGACCCGTTCAACACGCGCAGCGTGGCCATGAACGATCCTTCGCGAGCAAAGGGCGTGACGGGAGCGGCCGCAGCCTACCGGCGGTGGCACCTGGGGTCAACGGGGAGCAGGAGCGCCTGGACGGATGCCTCCAAATCCGATAAACTCATCCAGTTCCGGAGCGCGGGCGCGCCTGCGGCCGCCGGGAGATGAGGTGGTCGTGGCCAATCCCGACGCGCACCGGCTGACCCCGGACTGCAAGGTCAGCCTGGCCGGGAAAAAGCTCGAGCTGGACAAGGACGCGCGGCTCACCCGGGTGGACGTCGACCTGGACGTCGACCTCTTCGGCCAATGCGCCTTGACCTTCAACGATCCGAAGCTCGCCCTCATCAACGGCCAGGACTTCAAGGCCGGCGCGCAGATCAAGGTCGAGCTTGGCTACGGCGCGAGGCTCGGCAAGGTGTTCGAGGGTGAAGTGGTCGCTCTCGAGCCGCAGTTCCGGCGCGATCTGCCGCCATCCCTGCGCGTCGTCTGCCAGGAATCCATCCACAGGCTCGCGTTGAAGACGGCGACCCGGGCGCTGATGGAGGTGGACGGCAAGGAGATCGCCAGCAAGATCGCGCAGGAGCACGGGCTCACTGCGGAGGCGCCCTCCGGCACCAAGGAGCATGTGCTGCAGGCCAACGTATCCGACTCGACCTTGCTGCGACGGGTCGCGGCGACGAGCGGCAACCACTTGCGCATCGAGGGCAAGAAGCTGGTGATCGGGCCGCCGCCGAAGCGCGAGGAGATCACCGTCGTGCCCGGCGACGGCCTGAAGAAGATGCGCGTCCGCATCAAGGCCGCCGGCCAGATCGGCGAGGTGACCATCCACGGCTGGGACCCGAAGGAGAAGCGGGAGATCGTGGGGAAGGCCAAGGGCGAGGGCGAGACGGGCGAGGGCAGCAAGAAGCACGGAGGCAGCGCCACGCTCGCTTTCGCGGGCGACGAGCACATCCCCGCCGACGTGGCCACCGCCGAGGCCATGGCCAAGGGACGCATGCGCAAGCTGGCCGAGGGGTTCGTGACCGCGCAGGTGGAGATGATCGGCAATGCCGGCGTCCAACCCGGGACCCTGCTCACCTTCGACAAGATGGGCGAGAAGCTCGACGGCAAGTACCGCGTCGAGAAGGCGCGCCACGAGTTCGGCAAGCATGGGTACCTGGTCAAATTCGATGCGGTGCGGGTGTCCAAGAAGAAGCCCGCGCCGGCGCAGGCCGCTCCGCCGGCGCAGCAGGCCGCGCCCAAGTCGGCCCAAGAGGCCCTCTCCTGGATCGCGCTCGAGGTCGTCGACGATCAGGGAAAGCCGATCCCCAACTTGCGCTACGAGATGATCACGCCCGACGGGAGGCGGCTCACCGGGACGGTCGGCGCCGACGGCAAGGCCCGCATCGAAGCGATCAAGAAGGGGACGTGCAAGATCGAGTTCCCCGAGCTGCCGGACGATTCCTGGAAGCCAGGATAGAGAGGTCTCGATGCCTCCCGGCAAGGTCGCGCCCGCTGCGAAGAACAAGCTCGTGGTCCGCGTGCAGCGGCGCATCACGATCGAGCTGGGCGACCTGGACGCGGTGTTCGCGTCCGCGAATACCGTCCAGGGGAAGAAACAGCGCCTGCAGGCGCTCGGGTACTACTACGAGCCGCTGAACGCCGCCGCGCCGAACAGCGCCACCGAGGCGTATACGCGGTGCCTGGAGATCTGGAGGAAGCGCCGCGAGGAGAAGACCGGCCGCACGATCAAGACCGCCGCCGAGATCGCCAAGGAGCTGCCCCTCCACGTGCGCGAGTTCATCGTGGACAGGGGGAGGCTGCCCGCCAGCGGCGGCGAGCGGCGGGTCCGCGTGCCCGGCGCGCTCACCTTCAGCGCGACCAACGACCTGGGCGACGGCGGAGTGGCGGACGGAACGGCGCTCGCGTCGATCCGGTTCAACGACGAGGGTGCGCTGTGGACCGCCAATCCCACGCTCGGAAACATCCCGCTCGTCGCCACCGTCCAGAAGAAGGTGAAGGGCCGGTGGCAGCCGGCGAACGGGGAGTCGGTCCATTTCCAGCTCATCCCGCCCTTCCACGATGCGCCGGCCCACGAGCTGGACGACGTGAACGCGCTGCGCAACACGTCGATCCGGCCCGCGTCACCGCCAGCGCCGCCCGGCAGGGGAGTGGCGGCCGGTCCGGCGATCGCCGCCGGGCCGCGGCAGTTCCTCACCAACGCGATGAACCACAGCTTCGCGGCGGCGGATCCGCAGCGCTACAACGCGCACCAGTCGCGCGGCGGCAAGCGCGGGATGCCGGTGCTGAACAACGTTTTCGGCGCGCTGCCGGCGGCGGGGTTCCCGGGGATGACCGCGCCCGCTGCCTCGCCGGCGCCTCGGACCGATGCGGTGTTCGTCCAGACCAACGCGCAGGGGAAGGCCGGGGTCCTCTTCACCCCGTCGCGGATGGGCGGCGATCGATACCGGATGCGAATCTTCCTCGATCCGAACGGCGGCCTGCCCTCGAACGGCACCGAGGCCGACGCGGTCGTGCACGAGACCGGGCGGTTCGTGGTCTGGAAGCACGTGATGTGGTGGAACTACCTGCCCAAGCCCGCGCCTTCGTTCCCGGCGCTGAACTCCGTCAGGGGCGTCCAGGCTCGCCTCGCGGTGCTCGGGTACGATACGGGCGGGCTGGACGGCGTCGCCGGGCCCATCACCCAGGCGGCGATCCAGGCCTTCCAGACGAACTACCCGCCGCTGCCCACGAACGGCAACTGGCAGCACGCCGCGACCCGGACGCAGCTCAACACGGTCGTGACCCAGTACATCAACGGCGGCGGGCCGGGGTACGTCACCGGCTTCGGCCCCAACGTGCCGGCGTTCAACTTCCTCCACGCGGACCAGCAGTTCCGCTGGATGTACGCCGAATTGGAGCTGAACCCCGCGATCCGAGCCTCCAGTCCGCAGAAGCTGACCGCCGCGCAGATCCAGCCCGCGCTCCGCTGGGCGATCACGCAGACGCAGCCGACGTTCGCCACCGTGGACTTGAGCGCGATGTTCTCGGACGAGTACCAGACGCCTTACCTGTTCGAGGTCCGCCATCCGCTGCACTACAACCGCGTCAAGGCGGCCGCGTACCCGGCGTTCGCCCCGGGAGGAAGCGGGAACTACGACGCATACTGGCAGTGGGCGGCGGCTGCAATCTACAACGACAACGCTTTGCTGCAACTCGTCCTGCGCTACATCGCCGGCGGAGCCTCTTCCAGGAGAGCGCCGGGACCGAACCTGACCCGCCTCTCCTGCCCCGGCGTGACGATGGTCGCCGCGATGGCCGCATCGCGACTTTTCTGGCCGCCGAGCGAGCTGGGCCAGGTGCAGATCACCATCGGGAACTTCGCCGGATGCCAGGCGAGCGGCATCGCCACCAAGGAACGTGGCGCCTCCGTCTACGGCGGGGTCAGCTACTATGCGACGTGGGTGTACGCGCCGGACGGCTTCACCAAGAACACCCTGCACGA
>VBKO01000007.1 GCA_005888115.1 Deltaproteobacteria bacterium | reverse complement strand
CCGGGTCGGGAAGGACGAACACCTGCCTGGCCCTGGCCGACCGCGTGACTGCGCCCAGATCGTAGTACCGCGAGAAGACGCCGCCTTTCGCGTCGAGGAGCTCGGGATGGCTGCGCAGGAATCCGGCGGAGCTGGCGAAGGACGACCCGTGCGCGCGCTCGTTGATCAGCGCCAGATAGGCCCAGGTGAGGGTCTCGTGGTAGCGGTCGGGCACGCCCTTGGCGGCGGCGAACCGCCGGAGCGCGCTGCGGAACCGCACCGCGGCCTCGCCGAAATCTGGATGCCTGGTCAGGTAGAGGAACGCCGCGCGGACGTGCTCCGCGTGCCCGAACGTGGCAGCGGGCAGCCGCGCCGACTCGAATCCGCCGAAGAGGGCTTCGTCGTCCAGCGGGAGGCCTCGGTCCATCTAGGTAACTTGGTACCAAGCTACCACGCGGCAGTCAAGGCGATGCACCCGGGTGGGTGCGTGTGGCAGCGGCACCCTCCGCCTCCCCTTCGCGTCCACATTGCCAGGCGGGCCGGGGCTCCCCAGATCGTCCGCATGCCGCTCGTGCTGCTCGTCGAGGACAACGTCGATACCCGCGGGATGTATGCGACCTTCTTCGGCTCGGAAGGATTCCGCGTGCTGGAGGCCGCGGACGGGCTGCAGGCGCTCAGCCAGCTCGCCGGCGAGAAGCCGGATTTGATCCTCCTCGATCTCGGGCTGCCCAGGCTGAACGGCGTGCAGGTGCTCCGCATGATCCGGCAGCAACCGCGCCTCGCCGACCTGCCCGTGGTGGTCATCTCGGGCCAGCTCGACCTGCTCAACGCCGCGGAGGACATCGCCGCGGACGTGGTGTGCCCGAAGCCGTGCGAACCCGCGGACCTGATGCGCGTCGTGCGGGCAGTCCTCGACCGCGGCCACGCCCACTGAGGCTGCTGCGAGGCTCAACGACCGGCGCCGGTCTGCGGTGATACCGCCGGCACCACGGCATGGGATGCGCCGCCGTGGCCCGCCGACTCGCACTTGCGGCGGAGATCCACCACCGTGCGCCACGCCGTCTTCCGGTCGACGTTCGCCTCGAGGACGGCGTTGCGATAGTGGACGACCTCAAGACCGAGGACGAGCACCATCAGCACCAGAGCCGTCTCGAAAACGGTACGCTTCACGCCGTCCCTCCATGTCCGATAGTGCACGCCCTCCGAGAGCCCTCGTAAGCTTGGCTACGGTCGGCTGCGACCGGAAGCTCGGTTTCCACGAATGTTGCGCTCCCTGACGTCCCGCAGGACGAACGTTGTAGGATGCCGGCGTGGCCATCGACCCCAGCGGCGCGGATCTGCAGCGCTTCGGCGAAGGCGATGCCGGCGAAGCGTTCGTCATGGTGCAGCTGCTGCGTTTCGCCGAGGGCGGGCGGGAACGCTACCTCCAGTATTCCGCCAAAGCGCACCCGTTCCTCACTCGCGTGGGCGCCCAGGTGCTGTACGGCGGCGAGTGCAACGACCCTCTGCTTGCGCCCGAAGGCAACTGGGATGCCGTAGTCCTGGTCCGCTATCCCAGCCGCGGCGCGTACCTCGAAATGGTGGGCGACCCGGAATACCAGGAGATCGCACCCCTGCGGCGCTCCGCCTTGCGCGAGGCGGCGCTCTTGCCGATGAACGACTGGCCCGGCAGGTGACCGCGCCCGCCCGCGCCCGCTCCGCGGACGAACGGGGGCATTCCCGCTGCTCGCCTTTGCAGGACCGAGTGGGCACCATTCCGGCCCGTGTCGCTGCAAACAGAGAGCCGCATGAGAATTGCCGTCGCCGTCTCCGCCAGCCTCGGGGTGCTCTCACTGGGCGCTTGCGCTCCAGTGGATACGAGCGCGGACGGAGTCGCGGTCGCGCCGGACGCAGGCCCTGTCTGGACCGGCGCTGACGGTGGTAGCGACGGAGGGGCGGGCGCCGGCGGTGGCCCGGGGCCGGACGGCGGCGCCGCGGACGCGGGCGCGCCCGACGCGGGCGGCGCGGGTGGAACGGCCAGCGTTTGCGAAGGCATCGTGCCCCCGCAAAATCCGACGGGACGATCCGTGCGGGTGGCCCGGGCGCCGGGCGGAGTGTGCTGGAACTTCACCTCCGATCAACAGGGCACCGTGGCGGGAGAGTCGCACGCGGGCGACTCGACGCCGCGCTGGCAGCTGTGGTCCGCGGACGGGAAGCAGTCCGGCGCGTGCACGGCGGACTTCGGGTTCTTCGGGCAGCCGGCCGGATTCTCCGGCACGGTGCGCGAGTCCTCCTCGACGTTCTTCCTGCGCTGGTCGCCGTCCTGCGCCGAACAGAAGCGGATCCTGCTGGGCGGTGCCGGATGCCGCGGGCACGCTTTCTTCGCGGTGGGCGGAGGCAACCTGGTGCTCGGGGGATGCGGGAGCGGGTCGCTGACGGCCAGCCGCTTCGACCGCGACGGAAACCTCGTCGCAACCCAGGCTGTCGCCGACAAGCTCCTCGATGCGGCCGGGCTGATCGATGCGCAAGGACGCGCGGTGGTGGTGGCCTGGCCGGGCAATGCGATCGGCTTCAAGTCGCGCTTCGTCGGGCGCTGGCTCGATGCCTCGCTCCGACCGTCGACCGACTGGTTCGAGTTGCCCGGCAGCGGCGATTCGGCCTTCTTGCGGCCGCTCATCGGCGGCGGAGCGGCGATGCAAGCGTCGAGCTCGTGGGTGGCCGTGCTCGGCAGCGGCGAGGCCGGGTGGCGGGGCCCCCCGGGCTGGCTGGGATCGCATCCACTCCACGACGTGATCGCGGTGCGCCAGGGCCGGGGATACGCTCTGGTCCCGAAATTCGGCGCCTCGGCAGCGCGCGACGAGCTCGAGCTGTTCAGCGCCTCGGGAGATCGCTGCGGAGCGGGCAAGTTCCAGGCCGAGGGTCTGGCGGTCGGCGTCGACGGCACCGTCATCGGCACCAGCGGTGACGACGGTTGCACGATGACCTGGTGGCCGGGCATCCTCCGCTGAACCCGCCTCATCGCGCCGCGCCGCCGAACCGCAGCACGATGCTTCCGCTCAGCTCCTGGAACTCGGGCGCGCGCTGCGCGGATACGCTGAATCCTGCCTCGAAGGCGTTCGTGACGCGCCAGCCGATCAGTCCGTGCCCATTGAACGACGGCCCGCCCGACGATTGGCCCGGATACCGGCCGACGCCGCGCTGATCGGAAGACAGCGGGAAGGCGGGCGCGGCCGCCTCGTTGAATGCGTCGTACCCGGGTTCCGCAACCAACTCCCAGCGGAAGCGCTCTCCACCCCACCATTTCGCCGCGAACCCCGCGTGCACGAACCGCTGCGGGCTGAAGTAGCCGCCGTGGCCGAGCGTGAAGAATCTCAAGTTGCGGTCGTATCCCGCGAGCGCGAGCGTCGGGCCCGCGAAGAGGCTTCCGAACGCGCCCTTGTACAGCTCGAGGTCGACGCCGCCGCCGCCCGCGACGCGCACATTGTCCGCGACCTGGTAGCCGATCAGCCGGTGCAGCTCGCCGTAGCCGTACCAGGTCAAAGGCCCCGTCGCGAGCGAGAGGTCCAGTCGTCCGCCGTCCATCAGGACGCCGCCCCACGTCCGGCGCGTCGCGGGGTCGGTCGCGCCTGCGTACGAAAGCAGGCTTTCCCGGACGCTGCGCCGCGACAGCTCGGCGCCCACCACGAAGGGACCGAAGCTATCCCGCGCACGGATTCCCCCGACCCAAGAGAGCAGGCGGAAACCCAGCGGAGTCGTCCCGGCGAACGCCGCGATGTGGCGCTCCTCGTACGTCAGCAGCAGCTCCGTCCCGATCGCCTGCTGGTCCGAGCGGGCGGTGCTGGCGGTTCCGAACCTCGGCGCGGCGCTGCTTGCGGGGACGCCCGCGTCGAGCTCGACCTCGGTGACACGGAGCGCTGCGCGGCCGCGGTACGCAATGGGCATCTCGAATCCGAGCGACTGGCGCAGCTCGGTCAGCGCGCTCAAACCCGGCTCGCCGTCGCGCAGTCGCGCCTCCCCGGCGGCGGCGACGCCCGACCGGTGGCGATCCCGGATCCGGTCGATCTCCCGCTCGATGTCGGCGCGCATGGCATCCTGTGCGCCGGCGGCGCCGGCGGCGAGACGCGGCTCGCCTGCGGAGACTGGAGCGGTCGCGGAGCCGGCGCGCGCATCTGCTCCACGGACCGGACGCGAGAGCGGAACCGGACCCACCAGCCTGAGGGCAGCCTGGAGCGTTCGCATGGCCGACGCGTCGTCGCCCTGCCGCACCGCGATCCGCGCGGCGAGCAGGTGCGCGCGCGGATCTCCCGGGTGGCGGCGCTCGACGTCCGCGGCCACCTGGCGCGCTTCGTCCAGGTTGCCGACGGCGAGCGCGGTATCGACGGTCCCGCGGAGCGCCTCCATGTCGCCGGGCATGGCCGCCAGCACCGCGCGGAAGAGCGCGTGGGCCCGCGCCGGGTCGCTGCGCTCGAGGAGCCGCGCCCGGGCGGCCACCACCCGCGCGTCGCCCGGCGAGCTGCGCTCCACGGCCTCCAGCGCCTGTGCCGCGGCGCGGTCATTCCCTGCTTCGCGGTTGCGATCGGCGACACGGACCGCATGCACCACGCGCACCTCGGCCAGCGAACGCCGCTCGGCCGCCGTGAGCGACCGGTCGCGCTCGAGACCCGCGACGATGCGCCCCACCGCTTCGTCGTCGCCGGCCTCGAGCAGCGTGGAGGCGAGCTCCAGCTGGGCGCCGCGGGTCGCGCCGGGCGCCTTGGCCATCGCGGACCGCATCAGGGCCAGCGCGCGCTGGTTGTCGCCCAGCTTCGACCAGGCGACCGCGACGTGCGCTGCGAGCTCCGGCTCCTGCGCGACGGCGCGCTCGAGCGCGGCCAGCCGCTGCGCCACCGCCGTGCGTTCGCCGCGCCGCGCCGCCTCGATGAGCCGGGGAATCTCCACCTGCACCTCCAGCCGCCGCCGCAGCGCGAGCACGGAGGGATCGCGCGGCGGCGGCAAGCTGGAGAGGACGGAGAGCGCTCCGCTCGCGTCTCCGAGCGCCGCGCGCAGACGCGCATCGACGACGAGCGCCTCGGGGAGCGAAGGCGCCAGCCTGAGCAGCTCGGCGGCGACGGGTTGCGCCTCGACGGGCGATCCGCTCTCGAGCAGGACGTTCGCCAGGTCGTGCAGCACCCACACGTTCGAGGGATCCTCCCGGCGCGCGGCCACCAGCTGCTCGCGCGCGTGGGCGAGGTTGCCGGATTCCCTGTTCCGCGCCGAGCCGGCGCGGAGGATCTCCGCCCGCAGCCATCCGGGACGGAACGCCTTCTGCGCATCGACGCGCAGCAGCCGGTCGTTGACGGGCGCGGCTTCCTCGTATCGTCCGTCCTGCACCAGGATGGTCGCCAGGGCGCGGAGGGCATCGGGCTGGTCGGGCACGCTGGCGAGCACGTCGCGATAGTGACCCTCCGCCTTCTGGCCTTGCTTGCGTGACGAGTACAGATCGGCCAGCGCGAGATCGGCGTGCCACCGGTCCCGCGCAGGCGCGCGGCCCAGCGATTCGAGGAGCTTCGCCTCGGCTTCGTCGTCTCGGCCCGCGTCACGCGCCGCCCGCGCCTCCTGGAGCAAGCCCCAGAACGCGGCGCTCTGGAGCGGCTGCTCCCAGACGTCGCGGCGCTGCGGCGCGAGCCGGCGCGCCCGCTCGAGCAGCTCTCGCGCCCGGGAGAAATTCTCTTCCTGCAACGCGGCCACGCCGCGGCGGGTCGCGACCAGCGCCAGGCCGAGGCGCGCGTCGGGATCGTCCCCGGCAGCCTGGAACAGCTCCTCGGCACCGCGCAGGTCGCCACGCTCGAGCGCGGCGAACCCTGCCTTGCGCGTGTGCAGCGCGCGCCGTTCGGCGATCAGGGCGAGACCGCGGCGCGCCTCGGGATCGTCCCCCAGGGCGCGGAACCGCTCCTCGGCGGCGCGCAGGTCGCCGCGGTCGAGCGCCGCAAACGCCTCGCGAAGCGAACCGGACTTGCGGCTGCGGTCGATGCGCCGCGCGATCTCGGAGTCGCCAGGATGAGCCCGCGCGTAAGCCCGCAGGAGGGGGACGTCGGCCTCGGTCGCGGGCAACCACAGGAGCGCCTGTCGCCAGCTCGCCGACGCCTCCTTGCCGACCGTGGGATCGCGCGCGAGCGCGGAGAGCAGCTCGATCCCTTCCCGCCTCGTCTCCTCCCGGTACGTGAGGAGCTTCCCGAGGGCGAAGCGGAACCGGGGCTCGCCCGGTGCCCTGCGGACCACGCGGCGAAGACCGTCGCGCGCCTGTTCCCAGCCACCGGGGGTCCCGCCCACCGTCTGGTAATACTCGAGAGCGAGATCGCCGGGCGGTCCTGCGTCTCCGAACAGCTCCCGGTACTTCGCAGCCCCCTCGGCCGGGCGATCCTCGTGGACCAGCTTGCGCGCCTGCGCGAGCAGCGCGCCGTATCGCGTCCCCACCTCGATCTCGCGGCGAAGGACGGGGACATCGGGGTGCCCCGGGCTCACCCTTTCGATGCGCGCCAGGGAATCGCGGGCCTGCTGGAGCCGCCCCGCGCGCGCATGGAACCCTCCCAGCGCGGCGAGCGCCTCGACGTTGTCCGGCGCCGCCTCGAGCACCT
>VBKO01000006.1 GCA_005888115.1 Deltaproteobacteria bacterium | reverse complement strand
ACACCGACCGACTCGTCGATCCCGAAAGGCCCGACGCGCACCCGACGCAGCTCGCGCAGGTGGGCGCCGGAGCCGAGCCGCGCGCCGAGATCGTGCGCCAGCGTACGCAGGTACGTCCCCTTGGAGCAGCGGACGAAGATGCCGCAGTCGGGCGGCTGGAAGAACGTCATGCGCGCCTCGTCCACGTTCACCGTGCGCGGGGCGCGCTCCACTTCCTCGCCCGCGCGCGCCAGCTCGTACAGCCGCTTCCCCTCGATCTTGCGCGCCGAGTACATGGGCGCCGTCTGCTCGATGAGCCCCACGAACGAGCGCAGCGCCTCGCGGACCCGATCCTCGGTTACCCCCTCGATCGGCCGCGTCTCCAGCACCCGGCCCGCGGCGTCCTGCGTGTCGGTGACCTGCCCGAAGCGGACGGTGGCCTCGTACTCCTTCTCGCCGTCGGCGATGAACCCCGCCACCTTGGTGGCCTCGCCGACGCAGATGGGCAGGACGCCGGTCGCCGTCGGATCGAGCGTGCCGGTGTGGCCGACGCGCTTCGCCTTGAACAGCCCTTTCACGCGCCGGACCACGTCGAACGAGGTGGGCCCGCTCGGCTTGTTGACCACCACCACGCCGCTGAAGTCAGGCATGGCTCTGCTCCAGCGCCTGCGCGACCTCGGCGGCGATGCGCGCGCGCACCGCGGCCTCATCCCCCTCGATGGCGCATCCCGCTGCATTCTTGTGCCCGCCGCCGCCGAAGCGCTGCGCGATGGCGGACACATCGACGTTCCCGCGCGAGCGGAAGCTGACGCGCCAGGCCTGCGAGCCGTCCTCCGGCTCCCGGAAGGATGCCGCCACCTCCACCCCGTCGATCGACCGGGCGTAGTTGATGAACCCGTCGGTCAGGTCGAGGTGCGTCCCGGTCCGAGCCACCATGTCGCGCGTGATGGTGATGGTGGCGAGCTTGCCGCCCGGCGCGACCTCCAGCGTGTTCAGCACTTCGGCGAGCAGCTTCATCCGCGCCAGCGGTTGCTGCTCGTACACGCGGACCGTCATCTCCCAGGGTTCGACGCCGTGCTCGAGCAGGTCGGCGGCGATGCGCAGGCATTCCGGATCGGTCGACGAGTACCGGAAGCACCCCGTGTCGGCGAGGATGCTCGCGTAGATGCACTCGGCCGCGTCGCGGCTGAGCGGATGCCCCAGCCCCTGGATGATCTTGTACGCCAGGATGCCGACCGAAGCCGCCTCGGGATCGACGTAGTTCAAGTCGCCGAACGGCTCGGTGGTGATGTGGTGATCGAGGTTGAGCAGCACGCCCCGCCGCGGAGGCGGCGGCACGTCGGGGCCCAACCGATCGGCGCTCCCCGCGTCGGTAGCCACGGTCACGTCGTACGCCGCGTCCGCAGGAAGCGTCTTGGCGACGCGGTCGGCGCCGGCGAGGAAGCGGAAGTTGTAGGGCAGCTCGTCGGGATTGTAGACGGTGACCTCGCGCCCCATCTCGCGCAGCGCGCAGCCCAGCGCGAGCGCGCTGCCCAGCGCGTCGCCGTCGGGGCCGCGATGCATGGTGAGCAGGACGCGTCCGGCTCCGCGCAGCGCCTCGACGGCGCGCGGCAGGTTCTCGGCCGGTTTCCACTCCCGCGCGTTCTTGACGCCCCGGTTCTTGGCCTTCACGCAACCCCCGCGCGTCGAACGCGCGCACTCTACTCGTCTTCCGGGACCTGCGGCGCGGCGTCGTGCCTGCGGGCGTCCTGCTCGCGCACCTCGCGCAGGAGCCGCTCGATGCGATCGCCGCGGTCGATCGTCTCGTCGTAAGTGAAGTGGAGCTCGGGCACCACCCGCAAGCCCAAGGTTCCGCCCACCACGCGGCGGAGCCACCCGCGCGCCGCCTCGATGCCGCGGGCGGTCTGCTTGCGCACCTCCGCCTCGCCGTGCACCGTCCAGTACACCCACGCCTCGCGCAGATCAGGCGACATCTTCACACCTGTGATCGTCACCAGGCCGACCCGCGGATCCTTGAGGCCCCGCGCAAAGAGCTCGGCGAGCTTCTGCTGCAGCAGATGTCCGACGCGGTCGGGCCGGCTGTGCGTGGTCACGGGAGGTCCTCCTCGCGGAGGTACTCGCGGAGCGCTTCCTCCTCTTCCTGCCGCGCCGCCTTCTCGTCGGCCGGCTCCGGATCGAGCCGCGGCTTGTCGAGCAGGTTGCCGTGCATGGTCGAGTACGTCTGGATCTCCATCTCGCGGGAGACCAGGTCGGCCACGCCGAGCATCTCGACGTCGCGCACCACCTTGTCGAGCACCTCGTTGACGAAGCTGTGGTCGTTGGCTACCGC
Organism: Deltaproteobacteria bacterium; assembly: GCA_005888115.1. GTDB lineage: Bacteria > Myxococcota > Myxococcia > Myxococcales > 40CM-4-68-19 > VBKO01. Next base: position 15,525 of record VBKO01000006.1, on the reverse strand, counting down.
CGACACCCCCAGCACGGCGCGCTGCCACACGTCGTTCTCGGCGACCTCGGCGATGCTCACGTTGTACCGGGCGCGCACCCGGTCGGTGATCTTGCGGACGACGTGCCGCTTCTCCTTGAGCGACCGCGCCCCCGGAACGACGAGCGTGAGTCTGAGGACCCCAACGACCATGTCCACCCAAGCCTACGGCGCATGCCAGAACGTCCGCGGCGTGAAAAGCGCAGCTCCGCCCTGTCGGCGGCGGCTGAGCCGCTTACGTGAGGCTCGGCCTGATCGTCTCCAGCTCGTACGCCTCGATGATGTCGCCTTCCTTGAGGTCGTTGAAGTTCTCGATGCCGATGCCGCACTCGAAGCCTTTGTCGACTTCCTTCACGTCGTCCTTGAAGCGCCGCAGCGAGGCGATCTTGCCGGTGAAGATCGGCTTCGTGTCGCGGAGCAGGCGTACCATCGCGGTGCGCGTGACCTTGCCGTCGGTGACCGAGGACCCGGCGATGGTGCCGAGCTTGGGCACGTTGAAGAGCTGCTGCACCTTGGCGTGGCCCACCACCTTCTCGCGGATGATGGCGTCGAGCAGGCCCTCCATCGCGAGCTTCACGTCGTCGAGCGCCTCGTAGATGATCGAGTAGTGCTTGATCTGCACGCCTTCCGACGAGGCGCTCTCGTCCGCCCCCGACTCGCTCTTCACGTTGAAGCCGACCACCAGCGCCTTGGACGCCGCCCCGAGCATCACGTCGCTCTCGGTCACGTTGCCAACGCCCGAGTGGATCACGTCGACGCCGACCTTGGGAGTGGCGAGCCGGGTGAGGGCGGTCTTGAGCGCCTCCACCGAGCCCTGCACGTCGGCCTTGACGATCACCTTGAGCGTCTTGGTCTCGTCCTTCTTGCCCTTGGCGAGCAGATCGTCGAGCGAGAGCTTGGTGTTCTTCGAGAGGTCCTTTTCGCGGGCCTTGAGCGCGCGGTGCTGCGCGATGGTCGCCGCGGCCACCTCGTCCTCGACCACGTTGAAGTCGTCGCCCGCGACCGGCGCTCCGTCCAGGCCCAGCACCTCGACCGGGAACCCGGGCGGGACGTCGTCAACCTGCTCGCCGTGCTCGTTCATCATCGCGCGCACGTGGCCGGAGTGGATACCGGTCACGATCGGATCGCCGACGTGCAGCGTGCCGTCCTGCACCAGGACGGTGGCGACCGGGCCGCGGCCCTTCTCGAGCTTGGCCTCGACCACCACGCCCTTCGCCGGGCGGCGGGGATTCGCCTTCAGCTCCAGCACCTCGGCCTGCAGCAGGATGGCCTCGAGCAGCTTCTCCAGCCCCTCGCCGGTGCGCGCCGACACCGGAATCATCATGGTGTCGCCGCCCCACTCCTCGGGGACCAGGGCGTACTCGCTGAGCTGCTGCTTGATCCGGTCGGGCTGCGCCTCGGGCTTGTCGATCTTGTTGATGGCGACGACGATCACCACCTCCGCCGCCTTGGCGTGGTTGATCGACTCGACCGTCTGCGGCATCACGCCGTCGTCCGCCGCGATCACCAGCACCGCGATGTCGGTGACGTTGGCGCCGCGGGCGCGCATGGCGGTGAAGGCCTCGTGGCCGGGCGTGTCGAGGAAGGTGATGTTCGCCTCGCCCCCGTCGGAGCCGACCACCTCGACCGAGTAGGCGCCGATGTGCTGGGTGATCCCGCCCGCCTCGCCCTCGGCCACGTGCGCCTTGCGGATGGCGTCGAGCAGGCTGGTCTTGCCGTGGTCGACGTGGCCCATGATGGTGACTACCGGAGGCCGCGACTGGAAGTCCTCCGGCTTCTCCTCCACCTCGGGCAGGTAGTCGACGATCTCGAAGCCGGTCTTCTCCACCTTCCAGCCGTGGTCGAGCGCGAGCACGCTGGCCGTATCGAAGTCCACCGGCTGGTTGACCGTGACCATCTTGCCGTTCGTCATCAGCTTGCGGATGAGGTCGGACGACTTCACGCCCATCGTCTGCGACAGCTCGGCGACGGTGATGGTCTCCTCGAGGCGGATCACCTTCTTGTGCTCCGCCATCTCGGTGATCTCGGTCTGCTTCCCCTTCTTCGTCGAGCGCTTCTTGTGGCCGCGGACCGGCACGTAGGCCCGCTGCTTGGCCAGCTCGATCAGGTCCTGCTTGGAGAGGCTCTCCACCTTCTCCACGCGCGGGCCCTTCTTGCCCTTCTGCTTGTCCTTGGTGACGTCGATGAACTCGCGGCCGCGGCCCGGGCCGCCGGACACCACGGCCAGCTCGCGGACCTCGCCGACGGGACGGGGCCGGAACCCTCCGCCGCCCGGGCCCGGGCGCGGCGGCGGCCGCGCGATGGGGATGAGCGGGCGGGACAGCACCACCGCGCGCGTCGCGGTGGGCCGCGCCCCGGCCGGGTCGGCCACCTGCACCGACTGGGTGCCGCCGGGACCGCGGATGATGGGACCGCTCGGCTGCGCCCCGGGCGCGCGCGCAGCGATGCGCGGCGGCGGAGGCGGGGCGGGCTTGGCCGCCACTTTCGGGACGCCGGCGGGGACATTGGAGACGTGGCTCTGCTGGGCTGGCTTCACGGGCTCGGGGCGGGCGGGGGCGGCGGGGGGAGGGGGAACGAACACCGGCGCCGCGGAGACCGCGGGCTCGGGCTTCTGCTCTGGCTCGGGAGCGGGCGCGACCGCCTGGGCGGGCGGAGCGGCAGCGGGCGGCGGCGCGACGACGGGCTCGGGAGGGCGCGCCGGTTCGGGACGGATCTCGGGGGCCGGCGCCGGTGGCTCGGCGCGCACCTCGACGACGGGCGGCGGCGGGGGAGGTGGCGGCTCGAAATGCTCGCCGAGCGGCTGCCCATCGGGACCGAGCGTGTCGGCCTTCTTGCGGCGCAGCACGACGCCGCTGGCCGGCGGCTTGGGTGCCGCGGCCCTGGGGGAGCGCTCGCCGCGGAACTTCTCCGTCACCGCCAGGGCCTGATCGTCCTCCAGCGAGGAGGAGTGGCTCTTGACGTCGTATTCATGGGCCTTGAGCCAATCGACCATCTCCTTGTTGGAGAGGCCGAGGTCCTTCGCGAGCTCGTACACGCGCTTCTTCGCCATCGTTTCCCTTGCCTGCCCTGTCGGGGGCCCCCGGGGGGTCTCCGAGGGCCTGCCTCTTTAGTCTGCCCTTGCTGTTACCGTCAAGCGAGCCAGCCGAGCAGCCGATCCAGCGCCGGCTCCGGGGCCCGCCCTCTCAAAGCTCGCGCGATCCGGCGTCCTTGGACCGCCTTCTTCGCGCACTCCGGGTCGCGGCACACATAGCAGCCGCGGCCTGGTCCCGGTCCGGGGGCAACCTCTCCCTCCCGGACCGACAACCGCAGGAGCTCGCGCTGGGACCGCACCAGCTTGCACCCGACGCACCGCCGCTGCGGCTCGCCGGGCCGGATGCGGTCCGCCCGCCTCCCGCGGACCACCTGTTTTAACCGCCTTGCGCGGCCGGCGCACCACTCTCAGCGGCGCGCTTCGCGTCGAGGTCCGCCTTGAGCCGCGCCTCCTCCTGCAGGTAGTGCTCCACGGCGGTCTTCACCTGCCGCCCCTTCTTCACCCCGAGGCCCGTGGTCTCGCCGAACTTCACCACGTCGGGCTCGTTGTGGATGTCCTCGACCGTCTTGTACCCCGCGTTCGCCATCTGCTCGATGTTCCGCTCGGAGATGCCCCGGACGCGCAGGAGGCGCTCGGCCTGGGTCAGGTCGCTGGGATGGCGGCGCGCCTCGGCCAGGCGGGCTTCCTCGCGCTCGCGGTCCATCCGAGCCAGCTCCTCCTCGTCCTTGCCGATCTGGTCGCGCGCGGCGGCCAGGTAGCGCTCCACGTTGTCCGCAGTGATTCCGGGCATCTGCAGCAGCACCTCGGTCGAGGCATTCGCGAAGTCCTTCGCGCTGCGGAACCCGTGCGCGTAGAGCAGCTCGACCGTCTGCTCGGGCAGCCCGATGGCCGTCAAGCTGCGCTGCGCGAACTCGCGCAGCTCCTTCACGCGGCTCTCGCTGTTGATGTCCAGCTTCCAGCCGGTGAGCTGGGCGGCGAGGCGGACGTTCTGCCCGCGCCTGCCGATGGCGAGCGAGAGCTGGTCGTCGGGGACGATGATCTCCATCGCCTTGTTCTGCTCGTCGAGCAGCACGCGGGTCACTTCCGCGGGCTGGAGCGCATTCACCACGAAGCGCGCCGGGTCCTCGTCCCAGGGCACGATGTCGATCTTCTCGCCCCGCAGCTCCTGCACCACCGCCTGCACGCGGCTGCCCTTCATGCCCACGCAGGCGCCGACCGGGTCCACGTCGCCGTCGCGCGAGGCGACCGCGATCTTGGTGCGACCGCCCGGCTCGCGGGCCACCGCCTCGATCACCACCACCCCTTCGGCGATCTCCGGCACCTCCATCTCGAACAGCTTGCGCACCAGCTCTGGCGAGGCGCGGGAGAGGATGATCTGCGGACCCTTCGACTCGCGCAGCACGTCGAGCACGAAGGCCTGCACGCGGTCGCCGGCGCGGTAGCTCTCGCGCGGCGTCTGCTCGCGCACTGGCAGGACCGCCTCGGCGCGCCCGAGGTTCACGATGATGTTGCCGCGCTCGAAGCGCAGGACGATGCCGCTGACGATCTCGCCCTTGCGATCCTTGTAGTCGTTGTAGACGTTCTCCCGCTCGGCGTCGCGGGTGCGCTGGATGATCACCTGCTTCGCGGTCTGTGCCGCGATGCGCCCGAACGACTTGCGATACGTCTTGAGGTGCAGGATGTCGCCGTAGCGCTCGTCCTGGACCCGCGCCTCCTCCTCGTCTTCGGGGCGGTAGAAGATCTGGAAGAGCAGCTCGTCGCCCACCTCGGCCTCGATGCCCTTCTTCCCGGCGTCGTCGAGCGAGATCTGGTTGACGGACTTGATCGGGTCCTCCACCTCGACGCGCGGCACCACCGTGAGCGTCTGGAAGACCTCCACCACGCCCTTCTCCTCGTTGTAGGTCGCCTCGATGGCGCGGTCGGGGCCGAAGTGCTTCTTCGCCGCCTGCGCGATGGCGTTCTGCAGGGTGTCCACCAGGACGGTGCGATCGATGCCTTTGTCCTTCGCCACCTGGTCCAGGATCATGTTCAGGTTGAGCGTCGGGACGACCTGCTGCTGCGGGGCTGCCATGGTTCTGCTCCGTATTGTTCCAGTCGCGCCCGCATACGGGCGCGCTGTGCTTCAGTCCTGTTGTCTTTCGTCGTGCCAGTGGATGAAGGACGGGCGCTGCCCGGTGAGGAAATAGTGCTCCAGTGCGCGGGTCGCGTCCTCGCCGGCGACTGCCCAGGAGGCGGGGTACTCGTCCTCCCGGCCATTCGACAGCGTGAAGGTGAGGCGCGCGTCGGGGTTGCCGGTGTACTTCGGGTTCCTCGAGCTGAAGCCCGGCTCGCCCTCGCCCCCGGTGAGGAAGAGCACTGCCTGCCCTGCGTTGAACAAGCCGGTCAGCGACTCGCCTTCGCGCCGCACGGCGACCTCCGCGCGATCGGACCGCCGCGCCTCCTTGAGCGCACGCCGAACGTCGTCGCGGCCCTTGGTCAGCACGTACCGGCCGTCGATCTGCAAGCGCGCCTCGGGCTCGTGCTCTTCGGAAGCGGCGAGGTCGTCGAGCCGCGGCTCGACGTGCGCCTTCGCGATCTGCTCGAGCGGGATGGGGAAGAGCTTCCCGTCCACCTCGACCAGCGCGCGGCCGTCCTCGAAGCCGCGGAGCATCCCCACGAACGTCTTGCGGCTCTCCAGCTCCGCGATGGGCCCGTATGCCTTCACCCGGACCTTCTCGCCGGCGTAGTTCTCGAAGTGCTCCGGGGTGCGCAGCGGGCGATCGAGTCCGGGGCTCGAGACCTCCAGGTCGTAGGCGCCCTGGATCGGATCCTCGACGTCGAGGGCGGCGGAAACGGCGCGCGAGACGCTGGTGCAGTCGTCGAGTGACACGCCGCCATTCCTGTCGATGTACAGGCGCAAGGTGGTGCGGCCGCCGGCTCCCCCGAGCTCGACGTCGACCAGCTCGAGCCCCTCGCCGGCGGCGAGCGGCGCTGCGATGGCGCGTACCTTCTCGACGATCTCCTCCTTGCGGCCCACCTGGAACTCCGTCGTCCAAAAACAAAAAAAGCGGGCAGACTGCGCCCACTTCCCCGAACCCGCCCGGGGGCGGGCACAGCGAAAATGTCAGCTGCCGCCGTAGCAGACCGCTCCGAAGCAGTCAAGCCGGGCAGCGAGCCGGTTCAGGTTTATAACAGCGCCGGAGGTCGAGGTGTTCCAGGCAGCGGCGATCCAGATGGGCGCGGGCCCCGTTCGCGCCGAAAACGAAGCTCGCGCCCTGGCCCTCATCGACCGGGCATGCGAGGCGGGAGCGCGGCTCGTCGGCCTCCCGGAGATGTGGGAGCACGTCGGCCCCGCCGCGCAGAAGCGCGAGTTCGCCGGTGCGGTCGATGGACCGCAGCTGGCCCGGATACGCGACCTGTGCGCTCGCCGGTCGCGCGCTATCGGAAGATCCATCTCTTCGACGTCGAGATTCCCGGCCGCGTGTCGGTGCAGGAGTCGGCGACCCGGGCGCCCGACAGCGAGGTCGTCACGGTGCCGACCGAGCTCGGCACGCTCGGGCTCTCGGTCTGCTACGATCTCCGCTTCCCCGAGCTCTACCGCCGTCTCGCCGAGGAAGGCGCGGACATCCTCGCGGTCCCAGCGGCCTTCACCGCGTACACGGGCCGCGCGCACTGGGAGGTCTTGCTGCGGGCGCGGGCGGTCGAGAACCAGGCCTACGCCTTCGCCCCGGCGCAGGCCGGCCGGATCGGGCCGCCGAAGGAAAACCGCCAGGCGCATGGGCACGCGCTGATCGTGGATCCTTGGGGCGAGGTCGTCGCCGACGCGGGCGACTCCGGGGACGGATTCGCGCTTGGACGCATCGATCCAGGGCGGCTCGCGCAGGTACGTCGCGACCTGCCCGCGCTCCAGCACCGCCGCCGCGACGTCCTGTAGGCGCGGAAGGGAGCAACCACCAAGGCACTTCGCGGTCCCGACTTGCCCGGGAGAACGGGTGGGTGCAGGTGGGTCCAAGCCGAGGGTGCGGCCGTTTGACAGCCCGGAGGCCGGCCGGGTACCGTTCTAGCATCGGGCGAGGTGTCATCCGAGAGGGGCCACCATGGAGATCACCGAGGTCCGCGTCTTCCCCGTGAACGAGGAGCGCCTGAAGGCCTACGTGACCATCACGCTGGACGCCTGCTTCGTGGTGCGCGACCTGAAGGTGATCAACGGCAATACCGGCCTCTTCGTAGCGATGCCCGCAAAGCGCCGGAAAGACGGCACGTTCAAGGATATCGCCCACCCGCTCAACAGCGAGACGCGCGAGCGGATGGAGAAGATCATCCTGGCAGAGTACGAGCGCGAGCTGGCCCGCGGCGCGCCGCCGACGCCCGCGGCCGCCGCATCCGGATAGGCTTGAGGCCCGACGCCCGGGCCGTGTAGAAGGCCGCCATGCACACGAAGCCCCCGGGGGCCGGCGCCGATTTCGTGGTCCTCTCCGGAAACTCGAACGTCCCGCTCGCCAGCGAGGTTTGCGAGTACCTGAAGCAGCCTCTGGGCAAGTCCTCGCTGACCCGCTTCTCCGACGGCGAGATCCAGGCCGAGATCGGCGAGAACGTGCGCGGCCGGGACGTGTTCCTCATGCAGAGCACCTCCACGCCGGTCAACGACCACCTGATGGAGCTGCTCATCCTCATCGACGCCGCGCGCCGCGCCAGCGCCTCGTCGATCACCGCGGTGATGCCCTACTACGGATACGCCCGCCAGGACCGGAAGGTGGCCCCCCGCACGCCGATCACCGCCCGCCTGGTAGCGGACCTCATCACCAGCGCCGGCGCCGACCGCTTCGTCTCCATGGACCTGCATGCGGGGCAGATCCAGGGCTTCTTCGACATGCCCTCCGACCACCTCTACGCCTCGCCGGTGCTCGTCGAGCACATGCGCAAGGCGTTCCCCAATCCGGAAGAGGTGGTCATCGTCAGCCCCGACGCCGGCGGCGTCGAGCGCGCGCGGGCCTACGCCAAGCGCCTCGGCACCACCCTCGCCATCGTCGACAAGCGGCGTAACAAGCCCAACGTGGCCGAGGTCATGAATCTGATCGGCGACGTGCGCGGCAAGATCGGCGTGCTGCTGGACGACATGGTGGACACCGCCGGCACCCTCACGCAGGGCGCCAAGGCGCTGCTCGACTGCGGCGCCAAGCGTGTCTTCGCGTACGCCGTGCACCCCGTCCTGAGCGGCCCGGCGATCAAGCGCATCAGCGAGTCGGCCATCGAGCAGCTGGTGGTGACCAACACCATCCCGCTCTCGCCGGACGCCCGCGACTGCAAGAAGATCGTCCAGCTCTCGGTGGGCCGCATCTTCGGCGAGGCGATCCGCCGCATCTACTGCGCCGACTCCCTCTCCAGCCTCTTCGTCTAGCCGCTCCGGCCTACAAGCTTCACAGGGAGCGCGGTGACTTGCGCGGCGTACGGCGCCGTGCTATCCAGGCGCGCTTTCGGAAGATTTCCGGGCGGTTTTTGAGTTCACCCCGGTGCCCACCAGACCCAGGCTTGCGGCTCGCCCGCCGCGGCGGTGGTGCCCGGTACGGAGGAAGTCATGGCGCAGGATACGTCCACGCTGCAAGCGCAGATCCGCGAGAAGTCGGGCAAGGGCCCGGCACACCGGCTGCGCGCCAAGGGCCTGGTCCCGGCCGTGTGCTACGGTCGGTTCGAGAAGCAGCCCCTGATGGTCGCGATCGATCCGGAGGCGCTGGTCAAGGCCATCGCGACCCCGCACAAGTTCAACACGGTCATCAAGCTGGAGGTCTCCGGCAGCGAGCCGCGCACCGTCCTCTTCAAGGAGTACGAGAAGGACCCGGTGGACGGGCACATCCTCCACGTCGATTTCCTCGAAGTGCGGATGGACCAGGACGTCGTCGTCAACGTCCCGGTGGTGCTGATCGGAAAGCCCGTCGGCGTGACCGAGGGCGGCATCCTGCAGCAGGTCAGCCGCACCCTTCCCGTCATCTGCAAGCCGGGCCAGATCCCCGAGAAGATCGAAGTGGACGTCTCGAATCTGAAGATCGCCGAGTCGATCCACATCTCGGACATCAAGCCGCCCGACGGCGTGCGCTTCAAGACCAACGTGATCAAGAACGCCACCATCGCGGTGGTGACCATCCCCGAGAAGGAGGAGGTCGCTCCGGCTCCGGCGGCTGCGGTGCCTGGCACCGAGGCTGCGGCGGTAGGCGCTGCTGCTCCTGGCGCTCCTGGCGCGGCGGCTCCCGGCGCGCCCGGCGCGGCCCCCGGGACACCGGGCGCGGCTCCGGCGCCAGGTGGCGCACCGGCCGCGGGCGGGCCTCCGCCAAGGGGTGGCGGGGCGGACAAGGGCGGCAAGAAGTAAGCGCCCGTGCGCCTTCTGGTGGGCCTCGGCAACCCGGGCGCGAAGTACGAGCGCACGCGCCACAACCTGGGGTTTCGCGTCGCGCAGCTGGCGGCCGAGAAGCTGGGCATGGCGTTGGACCAGACCCGCTGGAACGCGGTGCTGGGCACGGGCAGGGTGCGGGGGGAGCAGATCGCGATCGTGCTCCCGCAGACGTTCATGAACGTGTCCGGCGAGTCGGTGGGGCACGCGGCACGGTTCTGGAAGGTCGATCCGGGGGAACTGGTGGTGGCGCACGACGATCTGGACCTGACGCTGGCGAGGATCCAGGTGAAAGTGGGCGGCGGAGACGGCGGTCACAACGGGCTGAAGAGCCTGCGGCAGCACCTGGGGCCGGACTTCGTGCGCGTCCGGTTCGGGATCGGGCGGCCGCCGCAGGGGTGGGACCCGGCGGACTTCGTGCTGGCGAGGTTCGCGGAGGAGGAGGAGAAGATCGTCGAGGAGCTGTTGCCGGTGGCGGCGGAGGCGGCCGCGATGGCGCTCCTCGAAGGGACGGCGGCGGCGATGAACCGGTTCAACCGGCGGCCGAAAGAGGCCGGCGGCGAGAAAGACGAAGCGCAAGAGAACGTGGACCTCGCCGGAGGTGGGACCTCCGGCAAACCCAAGAGGTGATGAACATGCAGCAAGCAGAGACGCACGCAGGCGGAGGGGCGGCGCAGCCTGCCCCCGGAACCAGGCTTCGCGAGTACGAGACCATCTTCCTCCTGCGGCCGGACCTGGCCGAGGACCTGGTCGACAAGATCGTCGAGCGGCTCCGCGGCATCGTGCAGCGCGAAGGCGGCAAGGTCATCAAGGTGGAGAACTGGGGGAAGAAGAAGGTCGCCTACGAGGTGAAGAAGCACCTCCGCGCGATCTACATCCGGTTCGTCTACCTGGGGAACACGCACATGGTGGCGGAGTTCGAGCGCAACCTGCGCATGACCGACGACGTGCTGAAGTACCAGTCGGTGAAGCTGGCCGACGACGTCGACGCGGCCACCCGACAGGTCGAGCCGGACGTGAAGCTGCCCGGGGATCCCGAGGTCCCGGAGCGCGCGGCGCGCGAGCCGGAACCGTTCGGCGAGGAGCGCAGCTTCGGCCGCGAGCGGCCCGAGGCGGAAGCGGAGATCGGTCCCGAGCCGGAGCCCGAGTAAGGATCCCACAAGGAGTCGGACATGGACGGAAACGGATTCAAGAAGGACGACCGGGGGCGGTCCGGCGGATCGCGCGACGGGCGCGAGCGCGGCGGCGGAATGGGCGAGGAGCGCGGAGGCGGTCGCGGATTCGGCCGGCGCAAGGTGTGCCGGTACTGCGCCGACAAGAGCCTCAAGGTGGACTACAAGAACGCCGCCGAGCTCAAGTACTTCATCACCGAGCGGGGCAAGATCGTGCCTCGCCGCATCTCGGGGAACTGCGCCCGGCACCAGCGCGAGGTGGCTACCGCCATCAAGCGCAGCCGGAACGTGGCGCTGCTCCCGTACACCGTGATGCAGCACCCGTAGGAGCGCGCACATGAAGATCATCCTCACCAAGGACCTGGAGAACCTGGGCAAGGCAGGCGCGCTGGTCGAAGTGAAGCCCGGATACGGCCGCAACTACCTCCTCCCCCGAGGGATGGCGGTGGCCGCGACCGCGAAGAACATCCGGCAGCTCGACCACGAGAAGGCGGGCATCCTCTCCCGCGCCTCCAAGCACCGCGCGAACATGGATGCGCAGGCGAAGAAGCTCGCATCGGTCGAGCTGCGCTTCGCGCGCAAGGTGGGCGAGCAGGACAAGCTGTTCGGCTCGGTCACCAGCAAGGACATCCACGAGCAGCTCGCCGCTCAAGGTTACGAGGTGGACCGCAAGCAGATCCACCTTCCCGAGCCCCTCAAGATTTTGGGCACCCATGAGGTGGAGGTGAAGCTCCATCCCGACGTGGCGGCGAAGCTCAAGGTGACGATCGCGGCGGAGACCTAGTCGCCCGCGACAGGGCGGCTCTACGCTTTTCCACAGGAACGGAGTCCGCACGAGCGGATGATCGCAGCCTTCGCCACCCTGCTGGCCCTGCAGGCGCCGCCCGCGCGCGCGCCCAGGGCGCAGCAGTCCGCGCAATCCGCGCCGGCGCAATCGGCGCCGCCCGGGCGCGCGGCCCCTCCGGGCGGCGGCGCCGGGGCACGGGTGAACGGCGGCATGCCGGTTCCGGCCCTGCAGGCGCCGCCGGCGCTGGGGCCCAGGCGGTTCGGCCGCTTCGAGCTCGACCAGTCGAAGGAGCAGCTCGCCCGGCTCCCGGATCTGAAGGAATGCGCCGACGCGCTGGCGCCTGCGTCGGGGCACGCGGACTGCGCGGTCCCGCGCGATCCCGACCGCATCGCGCGCGTGCAGATCGCGTGGGAGGACGCGAAGCCGGGCGGCGAGATCGTCGCCCTGCGGCTCCTCTTCGATCCGCAGGTCGCGCCGGCGCTCACCGACCTGGAATGGCAACTGACGCGCGGCTGGGGCGCGCCGGTGCTCGAGCAGCTGCGGCGCGAGAAGGACCAGAAGCTGTTCACGCTGCAGTGGGAGGATTCCGAGCACCGCGCGACCGTCGAGGCGCAAGGCGCGCTCGCCCAGCCCTCGCGCGCGATCGCCGTCGTGCTGGAGCGCCGGCCGGCGCCGCTGCCCGCCGAGCTCGCGGGGTTGCACCCCCGCCCGTTTCCCGGCGTGCGGCTGAAGCTCGTCCGCCGCCTGGAGTGGGATGGGCAGGCGCACGCGGTCGTGTGGGGCACTTCGCTTACGCCCGGTCAGGAAGCGTTCGGCGAGGCGGGGCCCGCCTGGGCCACGCAGCGCGGGTACGTCGGGCTGTGGAAGCTGGAGCCGGCCACCGCGCAGCGGCCCCGCCGCTGGCGCGCGCTCTGGGAGCGGGTGACGGGGGACGAGGACGAGGAAAACGAGCGCATCTCGCGAGTGGACACGCGCGACGTGACGGGGGACGGTTCGCCGGACGTCGAGGTGGAGCTCTCCTGCGAGACGTGCGGCCGCACCGCCAGCGAGGTGGTGGTGAAGACCGTCCGCGCCGGCAAGCTCGTCGACCTGCTCAACAAGCGCGACCTCTTCCGTGCGCAGGTGGACTTCGAGCCGGGCCGCGTCCGCATCCGCGAACCGGACGGCGACGAGGACTCCAGCCTCACCGTCAGCACCTACTCCTACGACCGCGGCAAGGGCGCCTTCGTATTGGCCCGCGAAGAACGAATCTCCCGCTCCCCCCCGCCAGACCGATAAGACGAAAAGATCACCGCGGAGACGCGGAGGTCGCGGAGGTTCGGTTTTTCAAAAAACCAACTCCGCGCTCTCAGCGCCTCCGCGGTGAGTTCGAAGGCAAAGTCATGCTAGCGTGACGGGATGGGGAAGAAGCCTCCGTTGCCGCCGTGGATCGAGCATGCGGCGGCAGTGCGCAAGAAGCTCAAGGAGCGGGGGTTCAAGCCGGCGGACCGCGTGCAGATCTGCGAGAAGTGCGAGGAGTTCGCGGAAGAAGCCTGGTCCCTCAAGGGCAACCAGGGAATGGGCGGGCGGGACCTCGTCTACTGCATGAATTGCGGGCGCTCGCGCTCGTGGCGGGGTCAGGGAAGCCCGCGCGCCGTCGAGGAGCCGTTCGACCTGATGGGCTTCCTCGGCCTTCGCGCCTGACGCGCAACTTCGGCGCGCAGGAAGTCGCGGAATGCCCGCACCTCGGGACGCTGCGCGTGCGCCGGCGGACACACCAGGAAGTATCGGTAGCGCGTGGGCACCGCGCACTCGTACGGCCGCACCAAGCGTCCGGCGGCGAGATCGCCCGCGGCCAGCGCGCTTCGCGCCAGCGCCACGCCCTGCCCGTCGGCCGCGGCCTGCAGCATGAGATGCGCGTCGGTGAAGATGGTCCCGCGCCGGGCGTCGACTTCCGCCGCGCCGGCGGCGCGCAGCCACTCCGCCCATCCTCCGTGCGCAGCGCGCACCTCGTCGTGCAGCAGCACCTGGCGGCGCAGGTCGGCCGGAGATCGCAGCGAGCGTGCCATTCGCGGGCTGCACACCGGGAAGATCTCCTCGGAGAACAATTCCTCGCTCCGCAGCCCCTTCCAGCCGCCGCGGCCGTAGCGGATGGCAACGTCCACGCCGTCCCGCGCGAAGTCACACGGCTCGCGCGAGGCGTGGATGCGCAGCTCGAGCCTGGGCCAGCTCGCGCGGAAGCGCTTGAGCCGCGGCAAGAGCCAGCGCGCACCGAACGACGGCAGCACGCTGACGCACAGCCGCGCCGGGCGCCGGTCGACGCCGCGGGTCGCATCCTCGATGCGGTCGAACGCCTCGCGCGCCGCCGCCGCCAGGGCCTCGCCGGCGGGCGTGAGGCGCAAGGAACGCGGCAGCCGCCGGAACAGCTCGACGCCCAGCTCGTCCTCCAGGTTCTGGACCTGGTGGCTGACGGCCGACTGCGTGACGTGCAGCTCGCGCCCGGCGAGCGTCAGGCTCAGGTGGCGCGCCGCCGCTTCGAAGGCGCGGAGCGCGTTCAGCGAAGGAAGCTCCACGGATGAGATTTTCTCATGCCTGGCCGGAGAAAGCATCGCTTGCGCGCCACCCGCAGGGCGGCGACGCTGCCTTTGGGAGGCAGCGATGCTTCGACTCTACGACTACCTGGCGTCCGGCAACGGCTACAAGGTCCGCGTCATCCTCCGGCTGCTCGGGATGCCGTTCGAGCGCGTCGAGGTGGACATCGTGCGGGGGGAATCGCGCACTGCCGAGTTCCTGGCGAAGAATCCCGAGGGTCGCATCCCGGTGCTGCGGCTCGAGGACGGCACCCACCTGTTCGAATCGAACGCCATCCTCTGCTACCTGGCCGAAGGCACGGCATACCTGCCGCAGGAGCGCCTGGCCCGCGCACAAGTGCTGCAATGGATGTTCTGGGAGCAGTACAGCCACGAGCCGAACGTGGCCACCGTGCGCCACTGGGTTGCGCACCTCGGCGTCCCGGAAGAGAAGCGCGCGTTGCTCGAGCAGAAGCGCGCGCTGGGAGTGCGGGCGCTCTCCGTGATGGAGCGCCACCTGGAGGGCCGCGCGTTCTTCGCGGCCGAGCGCTTCACGGTGGCGGACATCGCGCTCTACGCGTACACGCACGTGGCGCCGGAAGGCGGGTTCGACCTGGCGCCGTTCCCTCGCGTGCGCGCCTGGCTCGACCGGGTGAAGGACCGCCCCGGCTTCACGCCCATCACGCAAGCGTAAGGGCTAGAAGCGTTTCGCGAAGCGCGGAAGAACCGGAAGCGCGCGAAGTCGATTCGATCCAGAAACTTCGCGCGCTTCCCAGCCTTGGCGCTCTTCGCGTGAGATGTTCTTGGTCAGCGGATTGCCTTGCGGAGCTCGGCGGCGCGGCGGCGGAGCGCCGGGAGGCCGGACTCGATCTCCACGCTGGCGAGACGTTGCGAGAGCGCCGGCGGGACCTTCAGGGTGCCCGCGCGGTGCAGCTCCTCGAGACGCGTCAGGGCGCGATCGACGACGTCCTCGTCGGGGTGCCCGAGGAGCCGATCGAGCGCCCGCGGATCGTCCGGCAGCGGGTACTTCTGCAGGAACTCGGTGGCCGCGGCGTGGAACGCCTTGGGATCCTCGATCGCGTACAGCTTCTTGCGCGCCTCGTCGCGCTCGGTGTCCTCCTCGCCGCCGCCGCCCAGCTTCTCGCGCACGTGATCGGGCAGCGCGCTCGAGGCCACCCCCTGCGAGAAGAGGCGCTCCAGGTTGGTCTTGTACTGGGTGTACTTGGTCGAGCTCTGGAAGCGCTCGGCCTCGCGGTCGGACCTCTGCTTCGTTCCGCCGCGGTCGCGCTGCTTGTCGATCTCGCGCCAGCTCCGGGTGCGTTTCGGCTTCTCGTCGTCGGGCATCAGCGAAAGTCTAACCCCGCCCACAGGCAAAGTCGCGCGCCTCTCCACAGGCTGTGGACAACGCGGCGAATCGCGGTACCGCACCGCACGCAGGCGCCGCCGGCTGTGGGCGAGCTGTGGACGGCGCCGGTGACAAGGTTTGCGCGTTGACGCCTACACGCAGAGGCAGCGTACAAGCCTCCGCCAGCTGATC
This sequence comes from Deltaproteobacteria bacterium, assembly GCA_005888115.1. GTDB lineage: Bacteria > Myxococcota > Myxococcia > Myxococcales > 40CM-4-68-19 > VBKO01. Next base: position 70 of record VBKO01000006.1, on the reverse strand, counting down.
TGCAAGGGCGGACGGATGACTCGTCGAGAGATGGAGCGCAAGGCGATCTGGGTGGCCCGGCACTACGACG
>VBKO01000005.1 GCA_005888115.1 Deltaproteobacteria bacterium | reverse complement strand
GCAGCACCTTGCGCGCCTTGGTATTCGGATCCCAGAAGACCAGCCCGCTGCGCGGTCCCGCGAAGACGATCCGCCCGTCGGGCAGCGCCACCATGTCGCGCACGTTCGTCTCGGCCATGCCGAGGTCGGCCATGGGCGAGTAGTAGGTGAACTGGAAGGTCTTCCGGTCGTAGGAAGCGACGCCGAGGTCGCGATCGCCCGCGTTGCACCCGTTGGCGCCCTGGTACCCGTAGGGACCGCTGGCGAACCAGTAGACGCCGTCCGGCGTCTGCGTCGCAGCGCTGACGGCGATCACATCGCCTTCCTTGGCTACGCACCACACCGGGCGGCTTCCGCTACACCCTCCGAAGTAAGGGTCCCCCATGCTGAAGCCGCCGAGCTTGGGTTCGTAGGAACCGCCCCCGCGCTGGAACCACCCCTTGCCGTCGGCGGTCCAGTTCTCCTTCGCCCAGAGGATCTTGCCGGCGGCCCACCGGCCGCCCACCACCAGATCTCCGTTCGAGTCGATCGCGAGGCCCCGCCAGTCGCCCAGGAGCAGGCCCGATTCACCCTGGCAAGGTCCGCAGGAGCACGCCTGCGGATGCAGGTGGTCGCTCATCCAATCGTACGTCATCGAGGGGAAGATCTCGACGCCCGGATAGCCGGGTCGCACCTCGATGGGCTTGAACTTGTCGGGAGTGAACCGGGTGATTCCGTGGTTCGTGCCCACGAAGAGCTCGTGTGGATGCTTGAAGTGATCGTAGACCAACCGCATGACGTCGCGGTTGTGCCAGAAGGCGGCGCTGTCGCCCGACAGCATCTGGAGCATGTCCACCTGGACCGTCTTCCCGTCGGGTTTCACACGCACGCGGTCGAGCATGCCCGTGTGCCGGTACTTGTCCGCCCAGCTGCCGTCGTTCGGGTCGCTCCAGTCGTGAGTCCCGTTGTACCCGACGAACACCTCGTCGGGTCCGCCGCCCACGATCTCGCTGATGCCGCCCGGATCGGCGGCGCCGGAAATCGGGCAGGCGCGGTCCGGTTCGGGAACCGGATCGGTGGGCTTCTCCTTCGCGTAGTCGCGGTCGCAATAGGTGATCGGATTGTCGGCGAGATGGAGCCCCGCCTTGCTGTCGAATCGCGTGAATTTCGTCTGGCCCGGCTTCAGTAGATAGACCGCCTGGCGCGTCGCGACCCACAGGTTCTGCGATTCGTCGGTGCTCATCCCCACGATGGGCGTCTCGAGGATGCCGTCGTTGAGGCCGTAGGTGACGTCGTGCATCGGCCAGGGACCCGGCCCACCGAAGGTCGGGCCGGCGTCCGGACCGGCGTCGGGGATCCCGCCGTCGCCAGCATCCGCCGGTCCCGCGTCCCCTCCTCCATCGGGAGCGCCGATGAAACCGCCCGCATCCGTCACCGGCGGCGGCACGACTTCGTTGCCCCGCGCGCAGGCGACTGCCGCCGCACACAAACCGACCGCCAGGATCCGCAAAGAGCCGCCCATCGCCCGTCCCCCTGCCCCGCACACGGGGCCCCGACCGATTGCGAGGCGCGGGCCAACCCTCCGGCTTCCGTTTTCCCCCTATCCGGCCCGTCAGCTGGGCAACATGTTTCCGTGCGCGCGGAACGGTTTTGCCCACATCGGGGTGCTCTGGTATCGAGGCCCGGTGAAGATCGACGTTCCGTCCGGCGCGCGTGCGGTGCCGTCCGACCAGACGCGCATCCTCCGCGCGGCGCTGGACGCGATCCAGCCCGGCCGGCCGGCGGCGGCGTTCGATCTCGATTCCACCATCCTCTCCAACAAGCCGCGCCAGGCGCGCATCGTGCGCGAGTTCGGGCACGTGCGCGGGATCCCGGCGCTCGCGGATTGCACCGCGCAGGCGGTCGTCTCGTGGGACTTGCGCGACACCCTGCGGCTGTGCGGCCTGCCGGCGGACGAGGTGGACAGGCTCCATCCGGACCTGCGCCGCTTCTGGTTCGAGCGCTTCTTCACCAGCGAGTACTGCCGGGAAGACGAGCCGATCGCCGGCGCGAGCGAATATCTGAAGTCCGTGCTCGGTGCCGGCGGCGAGGTGCTCTACATCACCGGCCGGCACGCCGGGATGGAAGCTGGGACGCTGCACAGCTTCCGCCGGGCCGGCTTCCCGCTGCCCGACGGCGCGCGCGTGCAGCTGTGGCTCAAGCCACGGCCCGACGACGACGACGATCGCTGGAAGGATGTCTGCCACGCGCGCCTGCTGGAGCTGTCGGGCCTGGCCTGCGCATTCGACAACGAGCCCACTCACGTGAACGCCTACAAGCGCGCCTTCCCCGATGCCCGGGTCGTTCACCTGGACACCGACCACTCCGGCAGGCCCGTCGAGGTGCGGCCCGACGTGCCCTCGATCGTCGACTTCCGCATGTCTGGATGAGGCGCCGCGCGCAAGTCATCCCGCTGGCGGTGGTGGACCTGGGCTCGAACGCGGTCCGGCTGCAGATCGCCGACGCCAGCGGGGATGGCTCCTTCACCGTGCGCGCCGAGGATCGCGCGGCCGTCCGGCTGGGGTCGCAGGTCTTCCGCACCGGACGGCTCTCTTCGGACTCGATCGCGGCTTGCGCGACCGCATTGCAGCGCTTCGAGAAGCTCGCGCAGCGCGCCGGGGCGCAGCGGGTCCGCGCGGTGGCGACCAGCGCCGTCCGCGAGGCCTCCAACCGCGCGCAGCTCTTGCGGGCCGTCCGCGCGTCCTCGGGATTGACGGTGGAGGTCATCTCCGGGGCCGAAGAGGCGCGCCTGGTCTGCCTGGGCGTCCTGCAGGGCGCGCCGACCTCCGAGCGGACGCTGCTCCTGGACATCGGCGGCGGCTCGACCGAGGTGATCTCGGCCAGGGGAGAGGAGCCCGACAGCTCCGCGAGCCTGCAGATCGGCTCGGTCCGCCTGACGGAGTTCTTCGTCAAGAACGATCCCGTCACCCGGCGCGAGGCGCGGCTGCTCGAGGAGGCGATCCAGGACGCCCTGGCGGACATCGACCCGCTCTTGATCGGCCGCCACCGCCGGCTGATCGGGGCCGCGGGCACCACGGGTGCCGTCGCCGAGCTGGCGCGCAGGCTCTCCGGAGCGCCGGGCGGGAGCGGTCCGGTGACCCACGCTCAAGTGGAGCGCGTGCTGGAGCGGCTGGGCGACACGACGGCGAAGCAGCGGCGCAAGCTGGGGGTCGACGAGTCGCGCATCGACGTCATGTACGCCGGAACGGCGATCCTCGATGGGGTGATGCGCCGGCTGCGCGTCGAGGAGATGGAGGTCACCGCGCGCGGTCTGCGCGACGGGCTCATGGCCGACCTGGTCCGGCGCGAGGTGCGCGCGCCGCCCAGCGGCCTCCACGGCGAGCACGTGGTGCTCGAAGGCCTCCGCACCTTCGGCCGGCGCTGCGGCTATCGCGAGCCGCACGCCGAGCAGGTCGCGCAGCTCAGCCTGGCGCTGTTCGATCAGACCCGCAGCGTGCACCGCCTGGGCGCCGAAGAGCGCGCGCTCTTGCATGCGGCGGCGATGCTGCACGACGTGGGGTCGTTCGTGTCGTACAACCGCCACCACAAGCACGGTTACTATCTGCTGTACCACGCCGATCTGCCGGGATTCACCGACCGCGAGCGCGAGCTGATCGCCACCGTCGCGCGCTATCACCGCCGCTCGGTGCCCAAGGACCGCCACGAGGTCTTCCAGGTGCTCACTCCGGAGGAGCGCACCGTCGTGCGCAAGCTGGCCGCCATCCTGCGCGTGGCCGACGGGCTCGATCGCGGCCACCGCCGGCACGTGCGCCGCCTGGAAGCGACCCGCGGCCGGGGAGGCGGTCTGAGGATCGACGTGTGGGCCGAGGAGGGCTCCGAGCTGGAGGTGTGGTCGGCGCAGCAGAAATCCGATCTCCTCGCGGAGGTCTCCGGTGGACCGGTACGCTTCCGGCTGCACGCGGCCCGCAAGCCGTAAGCCGCCAGCCGCCTTACCCTGAGGGCCATGCGATTCGCCGCGCTTGCCACCGACTACGACGAGACGCTGGCCGACCACGGGCGCGTCGTCGAGAGCAGCGAGCAGGCGCTGGAGCGCTTGCGCAGGAGCGGGCGCAAGCTGCTGCTCGTCACCGGGCGCGACCTGGACGATCTGCTCCAGGTGTTCCCCCGCGTGGACCTCTTCCATGCGGTGGTGGCGGAGAACGGCGCTTTGCTGTACCTGCCCGATCGGAAGCAGGAGCGCCGCCTGGCCGAACCCCCGCCGGCGGCATTCGCGCTCGCTTTGGGGCGGGCCAAGGTGCCCATCACCACCGGCCGCGTGATCATCGCCACCCGCGTGCCGCACGAGACGACCGTGCTGGCGGAAATCAGGCGGCAAGGGCTCGAGCTGCACGTGATCTTCAACAAGGGCGCCGTGATGGTCCTCCCCTCGGGCATCAACAAGGGCACCGGCCTCCGCCACGCGCTCGCCGAGCTGCGCCTGTCGCCCCACAACGCGGTGGCGGTCGGGGACGCCGAGAACGATCACGTCTTCCTCTCCGAGGCGGAGCTCGGCGTGGCGGTGGCGAACGCGCTTCCGACGTTGCGCGAGCGCGCAGACCTGGTGCTCCGCGGCGCCGCGCACCGCGGTGTCGAGGAGCTGATCGAGCAGGTGCTCGCGGACGACCTGCGCGCCACGGCAGCGCGCTCCACCCGGCGCGACCTGCCGCTAGGAGAGGACGAACGCGGCGCCGCCGTGACGGTGAAGCCGGCGTCTGGTCCGCTGCTCTTCGCCGGGACCTCGCGAAGCGGCAAGTCGACTGCGGCGAAGGGTTTCGTGGAGCGGCTCATCGATGCCGGTTACCAGTGCTGCATCCTCGATCCAGAGGGCGATTGGATGGAGTTCGAGCGGACCGTCCTGATCGGTGAGGCGCGCCGCGCCCCGACCGTGCACGAGGTGGTGCACGCGCTGTCGCTCCCGGGCGAGCAGGTGGTGGTGAACCTGGTTGCCGTCCGCCACGATGACCGGCCCCGGTACTTCGCCGCGCTGCTGCCGCGCATCCAGGAGCTGCGCGCGAGCGCCGGCCGCCCGCACTGGCTGGTGGTGGACGAAGCGCACCACTTCCTGCCCACGCTGGCGCAACCCGCCCTGGAGGCGCTCCCGGCCGACCTGGCCGGGGTGGCGGCGATCACCGTCAGCCCGCGCGACCTGGCGCGGCCCTTCCTGGAACGGCTGGATACGGTGCTGGCGGTCGGACCGCATGCGGAGGAGACGCTGGCCGACTTCTGCGCCGCGCGCGGGCTGCCGAGGCCTCCGCAGGTGCGCCGCCGCATGGAGAAGGGCGAAGCGTTCCTCTGGCGCGAGGGGCAGGAGGGACTGCTCTGGCTCCGACTCGCCCGCACCCGCGCGCCGCACCAGCGCCACCTGCGCAAGTACGCCGAGGGTGAGCTGCCGCCGGACCGCAGCTTCTTCTTCCGGGGCCCCGAGAAGAAGCTGAACCTGCGCGCGCAGAACCTGAAGGTATTCGAGCAACTCGCCGAGGGCATCGACGACGCCACCTGGCTCCATCACCTGCGCCGCGGCGACTACTCGCGGTGGTTCCGCGAAGGGATCAAGGACGAGGAGCTCGCCCGCGAGGTGGAGCGCATCGAAGGGGACGAGTCGCTCTCGCCGCAGGAGAGCCGCGAACGCATCCACGACGCGATGGACAAGCGGTATACGCTGCCCGCCGGCGGCTCCGAGGCTCACTGAGGCGCAACCGTCCAGGGCACGTCGATCGGGTTCCCGTTCGCGTCACGCCTCACGAACGTCAAGGACCCGTCGCGATTCTGCAGCACGGTGCCGAAGCCGGGCGCGGTGCTCGACGGGGCGCCGCCCAGCCCGACGATCGCGCTGCGTCCGCCGAACGCGTCCGGATCGTGCGCGTACAGGTGCGAGTGCGCGGTCAGGATGAGCGAGTACTTGTGCCGGGCGATGGTCTGCACGATGCGCGCATTGCCCGGGCGCGCACCGGTCACGGGATGGTGCCGGGCGACGATCGTGTATCTCGCCGTCGCGTCCGCTGCCGAGAGCGTGCTTTCCAGCCAGTCGGCTTGCGCGGCGTCCCACGAGTCATCCGCGACGACGACGAACCGCGCTTTACCCAGCGACGTCTGCACGTCGGCGAAGTAGTAGGGCAGGGACCGCCGCAGCGCGGACATGTACGCGGTGAAGTTGGCGTCGCCGTGCCCGCCAAAGCACGAGTATGGAGCGGTCTCGTTTCCGCACTCGTGGTTGCCCATCGTCATCCACCAGGTCGCCGGCCCCTGCGCCACCGCTCCCATGTAGAGGCCCATCTGCGCCTTTGCCTCCGCGAGCGACTGGTTGCAGACGTACATGTGGTCGCCCAGGTCGAGCGCGAGCTGCACCCGCAGCGCCTTCATCGCGCGGGCGATCTGCCCGATCGCCGCCGAGGGGTAGTCTTCCGTCCGGTCGCAGAAGCCCGGGCGCGTGTCGCCGGTGGTGGCGAACCAGAGGCGATCGACGGAACCGCCGGCCGGGCCTACGCTGCCCGCCGGTACCTCGCCGGGATCTGGCGTGCCGGGGAGGGCCCCGCCGCCGGGCGCCGGGTCCGCGCAGGGGTCGACGACGTCGCCGGGCGGCGTCTCGCACCGCGCGGCCTCGGGCGCGGGGATGCAGCGCACGCCGCCGAGCGCGGCGGCGCAGGCGAGCAGCGGGGCAGCGGCGCGCGGGATGCGCATCGCGCCACGCACCGGCAGGATGACCATGGCGAGGCCGGCGAACTGGAGCCGTCGCTGGATGACGTACGCGGTCTCGTTGTGCAAGAGGCGGTCCCACCAGCGCTCGCGCTCGAAGATCAGCTTCCCGGCGAAGAAGATGCTCCGCTCGTACTCGCGCGCGACCTCGGTCGCGAGCCGCTCGCATTCCGCCACCGCCTCGGTGCCCACGCTCATCCGGTAGTCCGCCGGGATGCCCATGCGGCGGGCCAGATCGACGTACTTCTGCAGCGCGGTCTCGGTCTCCTCGCGCACGCGATCCACCTCTTCCACCCCCTGGAACGTCGCCGAGTCGACGACCGCCACCGACATGAACACCACGTTATGGAAGTAGCGCGGGAAGAGCTTCACCACCGTGAGCAGCGAGTGGATGCCGAGCCCCGAGAAGCTCGCCACCAGCAGCACCGCGGTCGGCTTGCGCTTCTCGATGTGCAGCTCCTTGAGCGGCCCGCTGGTGGGGAGCGCCTCGAGGATCGTGTCCAGGCGCTTCAGCCGCGCAAAAACGCCGCGGTAGTGGCGCTTGATGATCAGGCACACGACGATCAGGGCGCCGGTGACCACCACCGTCAGCCAGGCGCCCTCGAAGAATTTCTCGAAGACGTTGATGACGAGAATGAAGCTGCAGAGGACGAAGCAGACGATCGCCACCGCCATCGACGAGCGCCACTTCGGATATTTCTGCTGCGTGTCGCGTCGGAGCCAGTAGCGGAACATGCCGGCCTGGCTGAGCGAGAACGTCACGAAGACGTTGATGGAGTACATCACCACCAGGGCGTCGACGGAGCCCCGCGTGTAGATGAGCATGAACAAGCTGGCGCCGCCCATCAGCAGCACGCCGTTCTGCATGGTCAGGCGGTCGGAGAGCGCGCTCAGCCGGTGGGGCAAGTACGAGTCGTGCGCCAGGTTCGCCATCACCCGAGGCCCCGCGATG
>VBKO01000004.1 GCA_005888115.1 Deltaproteobacteria bacterium | reverse complement strand
ACGGCCCCGCCTCGTACTCCTGCAGGTCCCGCACGTCGTCGGGCGTGCTGCTGGCGCGCTCCAGCTCGACCTCGCGCAAAGCGATGCGCACGCGATCGATGGTGATGCCGTTCGAGAGCGTCAGCGCGGTCGGCGAGGCGGCCGCTACGGCGGCCGTGGTGCTGCCCGCGCGGCCGCTCAGCGAGAGCTGCGCGCCGCCGCCACACGCGGCGAGCGCCAGGGTAGCGATCAGGGGAAGTACGCGCTTCATCGTTTGCCTCCGGTAGGGGGTCCGTTGGATTCCACACCGGACCCCTTGCCGGAGTGCCAGTTCACTCCTGCGAATCTCCTGCGGAAATCGGCGCGCAGCTGGCGCGATGTGGACGCGGGTGGTGCCTAGGTCGCCTTGCGCAAGGCGGCCTCGACGCGGGGCAGGGCTTCGTCGATGTCGCGCAGCGAGACGGCCCCCACGCTCAGGCGGAACCAGCCCGTCTCCCCCTCCAGGCCGAACGCCTGGAAGGGCACCACGGCGAACCCGGCTTCGCGCAGGAGGTAGCTGCGGACGTCGTCGTTGGTGCGGAAGCCGCGCCTGCCGATCAGATCGAATTGAACGGAGAGGTAGATGGCGCCTTGTGGGGAGATGTCGCGCACCGGCAGTCCCGCGGCGTCCATCGCGGAAAATCCCTGGTGCAGCCGGTCCAGGCGGGCCTGGAGCTGCGCGCGGAACTCGCGCCCGTAGGCGTCCACCCCGGCCGCGTCGCGCAGCACCTCGGCCGTCGCCACCTGCTCCGCCCGCGGTGCCCAGGCGCCCACGTGGCCGAGGAAGTCGCGGATCGCGGAGATGACCGCGGGCGGGCCCACTCCCCAGCCGACGCGCAGCCCCGTGGCGGCGAAGGCCTTCGAGATCCCGTCCACGAAGATCACGTACGGCGCCGACTCCGGGACGAGGTGCACCGGCGTCTCGTGGCGGGCTTTCCCGAAGGTCAGCATCCAGTAGACCTGGTCGTAGAGGAGGTACAGCGGCTTCTCGCCGGCCTGAGCGCGGCGGCGGTTCTCGGCCACGACGGCCTCGGTGATGCGGCGCAGCTCGTCCTCGCGCAGCACGGTGCCCGCGGGGTTGAGCGGCGTGTTCAGCGCGATCATCCGCGCGCTGCGCAGGTGCGGTCGCAGCGCCGCGGCGGTGGGGAGGAAACCTTCCTCGAAGCGCGTGGTCAGCGCGACGCCGCGCGCTCCGACCAGGTGGCAGTAGTGGTTGTTGTTCCAGCTCGGGACGGGATAGACGACCTCGTCCCCGGGCTCGACCAACGTGCTGTAGATGGCGAAGATGACCGGCCGTGAGCCGCCCGCGATGACCGTGGCCTCCAGGGGCACGTCCAGGTGGAGGCGGGTGCGGTAGAACTCGCGGACGGCCTCGCGCAGCCGCAACACGCCGTCGGAAGGCGGGTAGTTCGTCTCGCCGGCGGCGAGAGCGCGCAGCACTCCCTCGCGCAGCGCGGCCGGAATGGGGAACTCCTTCGAGGAGAAATCCCCCACCGTCAGGTTGCAGATCTTGTCGCCGCGCGCCTGGGCGGCGCGGATCTCCGCCCCGATCCGCAGGATCTCGGACCCGATCAGCCCGCGGGCCATCGTGCACAGCCCGAGGCGCGGGTCGTTTCCGGGAAGGTCGAGCTGCAGCGTCTCCATGGAGCCTCTCGTTCCCGGAGCGGAGGGCGGTCGAAAAGCGGCGCATCCTTACCATGGGTGAGGCTAAGATGGGACCCAGGTGCCGCGCCTCCGTTCGAAAGCCCTGGTGTGGATCGTTCGACAGGTCGCGTCGGGCGCCGAGGTGCTCCTGCTGCAGCGTCCGGCCCGGCGTGGAGGCGGCCTCCACCCGGTCACCGGCAAGGCCGAAGACGGCGAGCCCATCGCCGCTGCCGCCGCGCGCGAGGCCGAGGAGGAGACCGGGCTCACCGGCGAGCTGGTCGACCTCGGCTATTTCCACGAGTACGCGTCGGCTGGCGGCAAGCACTTCCGCGAGCACGCCTTCCTGCTCCGCGTCCCGCCGCCCGCCCGCGCCGTCGAGCTCTCGGACGAGCACGACGGCTTCGCCTGGGTCGCGCCCGACTCGGCGCGCGCTTCCGTCTCCTGGCCGGCCCACCGCGAGGCCCTGGAGCTGGCCCTGGCGCGCGTCGCGGCGCCCTGACCGCCCGCCCTACCAGCGGAAAAAAAATAATTTTTTTTGTGCTAGCGCGCGGAAACGCCGAGCACCACCGGGCGGGGCTCCACGGGCGAGGCCAGCTCGGCGAGGGTGGTGCGGCGGTAGACCTCGAGCATGCGGTCCTGGCCCGCCTTCCACACGTGGTACATGGTGCAGCTGCTGCTGACGTCGCAGCGGTCCTTGTCATCCAGGCAGACGTTGAGCTGCACCGGACCCTCGACGGCCTCGATGACCTCCAGGAAGGAGATCTCGCGCGCCGGGCGGGCCAGCTGGTAGCCGCCGTGCGCGCCCCGGACGCTCCGGACGACCCCGCGCGCGACGAGGACCTTGAGGATCTTGGCGAGGAACTCGCGTGGCAGGTGCAGCGTCGAAGCGAGGTCCTGCAGCGGGGCGATCCGCCCGTCCGGGAGCCCGGCGAGGTGGATCATCGCGCGCAGCGCATAATCGATCTTGCGGCTGATCTGCAGGACGTGCTGCATCCGTGGAAGAGTTAAACCCCGGTCTTCCGGGCCGTCAAGCAGCCGCCGCCCTATCCGGCGGCGCCCTGCTTTCGAGAGGCGGTACGGGGGATGTGCGCTTTGCAGGGCGCGACCATTATGAGATGTACTCCGAGTGATCGACCTCCACTCACACACCCTGCACAGCGATGGGCAGCGCACCCCGGACGAGCTGCTCGCCGAGGCGGCCGCGGCCAAGGTGACGGTGCTGTCGCTGACCGACCACGACACCGTCAGCGGGATCGCCGACGCGAGCGCTGCCGCAACGCGGCGCGGCATCCGCCTGGTGCCCGGCATCGAGCTCTCCTGCGAGCTGCACGGGCGCGAGGTGCACGTGCTGGGGCACTTCCTCGACCCGTGCTCGGGCACCTTGCTGAAGCTCGCCACGGACATGCTCGCGGAGCGGCGCGAGCGGATGGAGCGCATGGTCGCGCGCGCGCAGGCGGCGGGGTTCGCGAAGGTGACCCTGGAGCGCGTGATCGCGGCGAGCGGCGGGGAGAACCTGGGACGGCCGCATCTGGCGCGGGCGCTGGTCGAGTGCGGGCATGCGAAGAGCGTCAAGGACGCGTTCGATCGCTTCCTGCACTCGCGCGGCCCGCTCTGGGTCGACCGCCGCCGGCTGTCCGTCGCGGACGCGGTCGCGCTCGTCCGCAGCGCAGGGGGAACCTCCAGCATCGCCCATCCCGGAGCGAACGGCGTCTCCCGGCAGGAGCTCAAGGCATGCGCCGACGCCGGGCTCGACGCGGTCGAGGCCCTGCACCCGGACCACGTACCGACGCAGGTGGAGGCTTACGAGCGGTGGGCGGCGGGGTTCGGACTGCTCGTGACGGCGGGGAGCGACTATCACGGGCCGGCGGTCCAGCCGGATCGCAAGCTCGGCGATCGGACGCTCTCGGCCGAGCGCTTCGCCGCGCTGGAAGAACGCAGCCGCCGGGCGTAGCCGTCGATTACCCGGCGCGCTCTTCGGGCGTGACCACGTGGTCGATGACGATCGCCACCTTGTGCGCGTCGAGGGAGTAACGCACGGTCGTCCGGCCGAGCGTGAGCAAGAGCGGGACCCACGGCCACGAGTGCGGCTCCGACGCGTCGGCGATCTCGAACAGCATGTGCTGCAGCCGCTGCTGGGTCTCGTCGTCCAGGACGAGCAAGCTGACCATCGCCGACGGCGCGACCTCGAGGCGGACGCCTCCCGGCGACCGCGCCCAGACCCAGCGCGTGGCGTCTTGTGTGTCCATCTCCGATCCTTGGTGCAGCAAACCGCATACCAGGCGAGCGGCGGGTTCACCGGTGCACAAAATGGCGTGGGTGCGGGAGGTTGCAGCGTCGACAGTCGAAACCTGCGACGCCTCGAGGCTGTCGAAATCACCGTTTGAAAGCGGACGGAGAGTAAGAGTTGCTGTTCAGCGTGACGCAGATCACAGTGCCGGAGTTCCGCCGAAGGCGCTCGCGGCCCAGCGGATCAGCGGGCCCCAGTAGAGGCCGAAGACCAGCAGCGGGATCGAGAGCGCGACCAGCACGCCCGTGTAGAGCGCCGGCACCTGCATCGGCTCCGCCGCGGGCGAGTCCTCGAGGTACATCGCCTTGATGATCCGCGCGTAATAGAAGAGCGACACGGCGCTGTTCAGCACGCCGATCACCGCGAGGACCACGTTCCAGAACCCGCCCTGCTGCACCAGCGCGGCGAAGATGAGGTACTTGCCGGTGAACCCGGCCAAGGGCGGCAACCCGGTCAGGCTGAAGAGGAAGATGGTGAGCGTGAGCGCCGCGATGGGCGCGCGCGCGCCGAGGCCGCGCATGTCGGCGACCGTCTCGCCGCCGGTGGCTCGCGACACCGCGATCACCACCAGGAACGCGCCCACGTTCATGAAAACGTAGACGACGAGATAGACGAGGATCGACTGCACGCCCGCCGCGCTCGCCGCCGCCAGGCCCATCAAGAGATAGCCGGCGTGCGCGATGGAGCTGTACGCGAGCATCCGCTTGAGGTTGTCCTGCACCAGCGCGGTGACGTTCCCCAGCGTCATGGTCACCGCGCTGATGATCCCGATGATGGCCGGCCACGGGACCTCGGTGACGTGCGCGTAGACGCCGCCCGGCATTTGCTTCTCGAATACGGCGAAGAAGAACCGGATGGCCACTGCGAACCCGGCCGCCTTGGGCCCCACGCTGAGGAACGCGGTGAACGGGGTGGGAGCACCCTCGTACACGTCCGGGCACCACATGTGGAACGGGACGCTGGCGATCTTGTATCCAACTCCGGCGAGGACGAAGACGACGGCCACCACCAGCGCGAGCTGCGCGGCGGGCTGGCCGCCGAAGGCGTGGGCGACGAAGAGCCGGCTGGTCACGTCGGAGAGCTGGGCGCCGATTCCGCCCGCGCCGATCACCCGCGTGGTGCCGAACAGGCCGTAGAGGATGCTGACGCCGTAGAGCATCACGCCGCTCGCGACGCCGCCGTAGATGACGTACTTGAGCGCGGCCTCGTTCGCCTTGCGGTCCGCGCGCCGGAACCCGGTGAGCACGTAGCTGACCAGCGAGACCATCTCGATCGACAGGTAGATGGTCAACAGGTCGGTGGCGCTGGCCATCAGATACAGGCCGACCACCAGCGCGAAGAGCAGGGCGAGGAACTCACCCAGCCGATTCGGCGAGATCTGCTTGCTCGAGGGAACGATGAGGATGGTGAGGAGCGTCGCGCCGAGGAAGATCCAGGCGAAGAACATCCGCATCGGGTCGTGCTGCAGCAGGCCGCCGAAGAGCGGGACGGTGCCGCCCGGCGTCTTCCAGGTGGCGAACGCCGCCAGCGCGAGCCAGAAGAGCGCGCCGGCGGTGAGCGCCTGCACCCGCCGCGCGCTGCGCCGCGTGAGCAGGTCCTGGATGAGCATGCTGAGCGTCGCGAGCATGAGCACGCTCTCGGGCCAGAAGAACCGCAGGGACGCAACGTTGCCCAAGACGCCTCCTACTGCAACGGCTGGAGGAGCGTGCCCAGCGAACGCTCGATCAGGTTGATGATCGCCGCCGGATAGAACCCGAAGACGATGATGAGCACGGCGAGCGGATAGAGCGTCAGCCGCTCGCGCCAGTTCACGTCCGGCAGCTCGCGGTACTTGTCGTTGAGCGGCCCCAGCATCATGCGCTGGATGGCCCACAGGTAGTACGCCGCGGTGATGATCACCGCCGTGGCGCTGATGATGGTGAGCGTCATGTACACGGGCAGCGAGCCGAGGAACACGGTGAACTCGCTGACGAACCCGCACAGGCCAGGCAACCCGAGCGAGGCGAAGAACGCCAGGCCCAGCAGGCCCGCGTACTCCGGCACCTGCTGCGCCAGCCCGCCGAATCCCTCGATGTTGCGGTGGTGGGCCCGGTCGTAGATGACGCCGACGATGAGGAAGAGCATCGGGCTGATCAGCCCGTGCGTCCACAGGTTCAAGACCGCGCCGTCGATGCCCTGCTGGGTGAAGCTGCTCATCCCGAGCAGGCAGAAGCCCATGTGCGAGACGGACGAGTACGCGATCATCCGTTTGAGGTCCTTCTGCGCCAGGCAGACGAACGCCGCGTAGACGATGTTGATGGTACCGAAGACCGCCATCGCGGTCGCCGCCCATTTCGTCGCCTGCGGGAGGGCCCCGTAGTTGACGCGCAGGATGCCGTAGATGCCCATCTTCAAGAGGACGCCGGCGAGGATGACGGAGATGGGCGTGGGCGCCTCGACGTGCGCGTCGGGGAGCCAGGTGTGGAAGGGGAACATCGGGATCTT
>VBKO01000003.1 GCA_005888115.1 Deltaproteobacteria bacterium | reverse complement strand
CTCCGATGCCATGAGCGGCGGTACGAATTCAACCACGGCGCGCTTCAAGCTACATTGCCGCGCCGTGAACGAGCTCACCTGGGTGACCCTGCAAGTACCTGACGTGGAGAAATCCCGCCGCTTCTGGCGCGACATCATCGGCCTCGCCGAGCGGTCCGCCACGCCCACCTGGGTCGAGCTCGAGCTCCACGCCGGTGTCCACCTCGCCTTGCACGCCGTCTTCCACCCGCCCGCGCTCGAGCGGCGTGGCTACGACCGCGGCGGTCCGGTGCTCGGCATCCGGGTGACCTCGCTGGAGGACATGGGCGGGCTGGTCGAGCGCAACGGCGCTCGCGCTCTCGGCGCCGCCCAGGACATTCCCGGTGGCCGCTCGCGCGATTTCGAGGACCCCGACGGGTACGTCTTCGAGCTGGTCGAGCTGCGTGCCTGAGCTGCCGGACATCACCGCTTACATCGAGGGGCTCGGGGCGCGCGTCCTGCGCCAGCCCATCCAGGCGGTGCGCCTCGCCTCGCCATTCGTGCTGCGCACCTTCGACCCGCCCATCTCGGAGGCGGTCGGCAAGCAGGTGGTGCGCATCCACCGGATCGGCAAGCGCATCGCGCTCGAGCTGGAGGGCGATCTTTTCCTGGTAATTCATCTCATGATCGCCGGCCGGCTGAAGTGGGTGGATCGCGGGGCCAAGGTGCCCGGCAAGGTGGGGCTCGCCGCGATCGACTTCCCCTACGGCACGCTGATCCTCACCGAGGCGGCGACGAAGAAGCGCGCCTCCTTGCATTTCGTGCGCGGCGCCGAGGCGGTGCGCGCGATGGATCGCGGCGGCATCGAGGTGCTCGACGCTCCGCTCGCCGCCTTCCGCGAGGCGCTGCTGCGCGAGAACCACACGCTCAAGCGGTCGCTGACCGACCCGCGCCTGTTCAGCGGGGTGGGCAACGCCTACTCCGACGAGATCCTCCACCGCGCGCGGCTCTCCCCGGTCCAGACCACCCACAAGCTGTCCGAGGACGAGATCGTCCGTCTCCACCGGGCGACGCAGCAGGTGCTGCGCGAATGGATCGAGCGGCTGCGCGCGGAGACCGGCGCCGGTTTCCCGGAGAAGGTCACCGCGTTCCGCGAGGGCATGGCCGTGCACGGCCGGTACAGGAAGCCGTGCCCCGTGTGCGGCACCGCCGTGCAGCGCATCGCCTACGCCGAGAACGAGACCAACTATTGCCCGCGCTGCCAGACGGAGGGGCGCATCCTCTCCGACCGTTCGCTCTCGCGGCTGCTCAAGTCGGACTGGCCGCGCAGCATCGAGGAGCTCGAGGAAAAACTGCCGACGCGGGCGCCCAAGGCGGATCCATGAGGCGGCCGCGAGCTCGTGCGATAGTGGCCTTCGTGGCTACGCACGAGGTGCTGAACCAGCCTCCCCCGCTGGAGGTGAACCTGTTCGCCGCCGACCTCGCGCTGCGGCAGGCGGTCGAGCGGGAGGGCGCCGCCTGGGCCACCGCGCAGCTCCTCGAGCTGGGGCAGCTCGCCGGGTCGCGCACGGCGCAGGCCTGGGCTGCCCAGGCCAACGAGAACGCTCCGCGGCTGCGGACGCACGATCGTTACGGCAACCGCGTCGACGAGGTCGAGTTCCATCCGGCGTGGCACGAGCTGATGCGCGTCGCGGTGGCGCACGGAATCCACTGCTTGCCGTGGGAGGAGGAGCGCCCGGGCGCGCACGTCGCGCGCGCCGCACTGATGTTCCTCGATGCGGAGTGCGAGCAGGGTCACGGCTGTCCGATCTCGATGACCTATTCCGCGGTGCCGGCGCTGCGGCGGCAACCGGACCTGGCGCGCGAGTGGGAGCCGCGCATCGCCACTCGATCCTACGACCCGCGCCCGTTGCCTGCGGCAGGGAAGTCCGGCGCGCTGATCGGCATGGCGATGACCGAGAAGCAGGGCGGCTCCGACGTGCGCGCCAACACCACCCGCGCCGCGCAGGACGGCGAGGCGTGGCGCCTCACCGGGCACAAGTGGTTCTGCTCCGCACCGATGAGCGACGCGTTCCTGGTCCTGGCGCAGGCGCCGCGTGGCCTCTCCTGCTTCCTTTTGCCGCGCTGGACGCCGGACGGCGCGCGGAACCGCTTCTTCCTGCAACGCCTCAAGGACAAGCTGGGCAACCGCTCCAACGCCTCGAGCGAGGTGGAGCTCGACGGCGCCTGGGCACGCCTCGTGGGCGAGGAGGGGCGGGGAGTGCCCACCATCCTCGAGATGGTGAACCATACGCGGCTCGATTGCGTGATCGGCGCCGCCGGCGTGCTGCGGCAGGCGCAGTGGCAGGCGGCGCACCACTGCGCGCATCGCAGCGCGTTCGGGAAGCGCCTCGTAGAGCAGCCGCTGATGCGCAACGTGCTCGGCGACCTGTGCGTCGAGGCGGAGGCCGCCCTGCTCGTCGCCATGCGCCTTGCCCGCGCCTACGATCGGCCGGAGGAGTCCGCTTTCCGCCGCATCGCCACCGCGGTGAGCAAGTACTGGGTGTGCAAGCGCGCGCCCGCAGGAGTGGGCGAGGCGCTGGAGTGCCTGGGCGGCAACGGATACGTCGAGGAGAGCGGCCTTCCCCGTCTGTACCGGGAAGCGCCGCTCAACTCCATCTGGGAAGGCTCCGGCAACGTCATCTGCCTGGACGTGCTGCGCGCGCTGGCCAAGGAACCGCCCGCCCTGGAAGCGCTGCTCGCCGAGCTGCGCCAGGCGCGCGGCGCCGATCGCCGCCTCGACGCGCACCTCGACGCCACCGAGGCGCTCCTGGCGCGCGCCGAAGAATCGCAGGCCCGCCGCCTGGTCGAGGCGCTGGCGCTCGCGCTGCAGGGAGCGCTGCTCGCGCTCCACGGGCCGCCCGCGGTCGCCGACGCGTTCTGCGCCTCGCGGCTGGCCGGAGAGTGGGGACGCACGCTGGGCACGCTGCCCACCGGCGTCGACCTGGCGGCATTGGTCGACCGCGCGCGCCCGGCGGAGTGAGATCCTCAGCCCTCGAACGAATCGCTCGGCTGGACCGCGGGCATGGCGCGATCGACGTGCTTGCGGCGTGGCCGTGGCCCTGCGCCGGCGACGCGCCGCGCTCGCGCGGCCGCCGCGCGGTACTGCGGAAGATGCGGCTGGAGAAGCGCGCGCTGCATCGCTTTCTCGTCGGCGCCCGCCGGTACGTGCACCGGCTTGCCCGTGTTCGGGTGATACCCCGAGTAGTACATGTCCGTGGCGAGCGTCATCGGCGTGGGCGTGAAGTCCTGGACCTGCTGCGGGCGCCAGCCGTTCTCCTCGAGGTAGTCGGACAGCTCGACCATGTCCTTCACCTCGCAGCCGGGGTGGCCGGAGATGAAGTACGGCACCAGGTACTGCTCCTTGCCGGCCTGGTCCGAGTACTTCTCGAACAGCTCCTTGAAGCGGACGAACTGCTCCTTGCCCGGCTTCTTCATCACGCGGACGACGCCCGGCGAGATGTGCTCCGGAGCGATCTTGAGATGCCCTCCGACGTGGTTTCCCACCAGCTCGCGGATGTACTCGTCGCCGCGCTTCTCGTCGGCGAACGCCAGGTCGTAGCGCACGCCGCTGGCGACGAACGCGCGCTTCACGCCCGGCAGCGCGCGCGCCTTGCGCATCAGCTCGATGAGCGGCCCGTGGTCGGTGCCGAACTTGGGGCACACGCTCGGGTACACGCACGAGGCGCGGCGGCACTCGCGGTGCCAATCCTCGTCGGTGCAGACCATGTGCCACATGTTGGCGGTGGCGCCGCCGATGTCGGAGACCACGCCCGTCCAGCCCGGCACCTCCTGGAGCGACTCGATCTCGCGCAGCACGCTGGCCTCGCTGCGCGAGACCACGTCGCGGCCCTGGTGCTCGGTGATGCAACAGAACGCGCACCCGGCGGCGCAGCCGCGCATGATCGTGACGCTGAAGCGGATCTGCTCCCACGCCGGGATCTTCGCCTCGCCATACATCGGATGGGGTAGCCGCGTGAACGGCAGCTCGTACTCCCAGTCGACCAGTTCGGTGGTAGGCGGCTGGGCGGGCGGGTTCACGTAGACGAGGTGGCCGCCGTGCTTCTGCACCAGGATGCGCGCGTTGTCCGGGTTGTGCTCGAGGTGATAGAGCCGCGAGAACTCCGCGTACACCTTCTTGTCGGCGCAGATCTCCTCGTAGGTCGGCAACCAGATCTCCTCGCGATCGGGTTCGCCGGCGAGCGCGCGCCACGACTGCTCCGGGTCGTCGCGGAAGCGCACCGCAGTGCCGCGCACGTCGACGAGGCCGCAGATGTCCTCTCCCGAGCCCAGGCGGCGGGCGATCTCCAGCAGAGGGACCTCGCCCATCCCGAAGACGAGGAGATCGGCCGGGCAATCGGCGAGGATGGAGTGGCGGACGCGGTCGCTCCAGTAGTCGTAGTGCGCCAGCCGCCGCAGCGAAGCCTCGACTCCGCCGATCACCACCGGCACGTCCGGGAACAGTTTCTTGAGGCGGCGCGCGTACACGGCCGTCGCGTAGTCGGGTCGCCGGCCAGGCGCGGCGCCCGGCGTGTACGCGTCGCTCGCGCGCCGCTTCTTCGCGGCGGTGTAGTGATTGACCATCGAGTCCATGTTGCCGCTCGACACGCCGAAGAAGAGCCGGGGGCGGCCGCAGGCCGCGAAGTCCTCGGCGAAGCTCGCCTCGTTCCAGCGGGGCTGGGAGACGATCCCCACCTTGAAGCCTCGCGCCAGAAGCACGCGCCCGAGCAGCGGTACGCCGAAGGTGGGGTGGTCGACGTAGGCATCGCCGTTCACCAGCACGACGTCGAGCTGATCCCATCCGCGGGCGCGCGCCTCGGCCAGGTTGGTGGGCAGGAACGCCTCCACGCCCGGCCTGCGCGACCGGGCGCCGGAGCGCTTCCCACCGATCTGGACGAGCGCGGGCATCGCGCAGGTCTAACGCCTGGGTGGATGTGTGTAAATCCCGCAGCCCGGGCGCATCCCACCTCCGCGCGATGAAAAGCGCAGCGCCCCGGATACGGCGCCGAGTGGCTGGGAACCCGGGTCTGTCTGCTATGCTGAGAGCGAAACGGGAGCGCGCACACGCATGTCCGACGTCCGAGCAGAGCCCCTGCCCGAGCAGTCGCCCTCGCCCGAGCCATCCGCCGCGTCCGGGCCCGATCCGCTCGCCGGCGACTGGTCGGAGGGTCTCCCCGGGCCGTTGCGCCCCCATGGGCTGCCGCTGCCGGGGCGTCTCGGCGAGCCGCGTGCTCCGGCCGCCCCCGCGGACGGCGCCGCCGGTGCGCCCGACGCGCAGGACCCCGGCTGGGCCATGGCGCCTCCCGCGCCGCAAACGGCGGCGGAGCCCGGCTGGACCGCCCACGCCCACGACGCGGGTTTTGCGCCGGTCACGCCCGCGCCCGAATCCGTCACCGTGCCGGTCAGCGCAGCCGAGGCGTGGGAGGAGTCGAAGGAATCCTCGCCGTGGGCCGCGCCCGCGCAGCCTGCCGGCGACTGGGACCCGACCGCGCCGACCTCGCAGCATTGGTCGGAAAGCCCGCAGGCGTCGCCCACGCAGGACTGGCCGGCGCCGCACGCCGTCGCGGACGACGAGGCGGCGATGCTCCTGCGGCCTTTGGACGAGGGCGAGGCGGGCAGCTTGCTCCGTCCCGTCGAAGAGGCAGCGAACGACGCGCCTCCGACCGGGCGCATCTCCTTCCTGCATCCGCCCGGCGATCTCGACCCCGCGCTCCAGCCGATCATGGATCCGACGCTGCAGCCGATGGCGGACGGCGAGTCGGTGATTCTGCTCAACCCGCACGACCATCCCGATCTCCCAGCCCCGCTGAACGCGGATGCCCCGCCGATGGCGTCTGGCGGAGTCCCGCGGCCGGGCACGGTCGTGGAGGGCGAGTACCGCGTCGCGATCCACACTCGCGGCGGCCGGACGCGCCGCGGAAGCGTCACCGATCTGGATCTGGCCAGGCCGCAGTTCGCGCTGCAGCCGCAGGGCGGCGGCTCGACCGAGCTGGTGCCGCACGCCGAGGTGAAGGCGATCTTCTTCATGCTGGCGCCGGGCGAGCCGCCCACCATTCCGGATGGCGGGAAGGTGCGCGTCACGTTTTCGGACGGCCGCAGCATCGAAGGACACCGGGACGGCGAGGAAGGTCCCCAGGGCTTCTTCCTCGTGCCGCTGGACGCGCACAAGACCAACACCAAGCGCATCTACGTGGCCCGCGCCGCGGTCGCCGCACTGGTCGATCTCGCCTGACCGCTCGATTCACTGGTCCGTGATCTCTTGGGGGGTCGAGGGGGAGCGACCTCCCCCCTTGTAGAGGCGCCGAAGGCGCCGGATCGAAGAGCGTCGCGCGGCTGGTAGAGCGGTCAAATCAAGCGAGCTGCTGGATCAGTGTAAGTACTTGTCCGAGCCGCTACGCCCTCGGCCGGGCTGGTCGTCCTCGCCGCGCACCACGCGCAGCCGTCGGCTGCGCAGCCGGCGATCAATCCACCACACGCGCACGCGGAGCCACAGTTGCCGCGGGCTACGCACGCCGCCGGCGAGCAGCACGCCGGTCCCGATCCCGAATGCGTGCGGGAGGAAGGGCGCCGCCGACCCGGCGAAGATCATGCTGAGCAGCGTGATACCCGCGGTGATGGGCAAGAGCAGCCTGGCCTGGATGGGCAGGATGATGAGGAAGATCGTGGCGCCGGGCAGCGACACGGCGAACGCAGCGGCGAGCGCGTTCAAGACCGGCGCGTCTCCCGAGTACGTCTGGAGGGCGACGGACCGCCACACCAGCGCGACGAGGACCGTGGCGAGCGCCGCCAGTGCCGAGGTCGCCAGGTAGAAGCTGACGAAGCGG
>VBKO01000002.1 GCA_005888115.1 Deltaproteobacteria bacterium | reverse complement strand
TGACGACGCGAAGATGTTCAAGGCGTCCTTCGGAGCAGGCCCTCCGGAGCAGGCACTCGGGGATGTGGAACTGAGCCGCCGCCTGAGCGGGCGTGAGCAGGCCTTCGGCGTGGCAGCCGACATACTTGGCGTCCGGAGCCTTCGACATGTGATCGAGACCTGCCGGATACTCGCTGACCACCGGCTGACCAGTGCAGGTCTAGCGGTCGCCGGCCAGGAGCCGCGAAAACTTGTCCGGTCCAGCCGTTCCCGAACGTCATCTGAGCAAACGGAGGAAATCCCATGAGCCAGAGACTGAGCTCCACGAAGCAATCGCCGCAGTTGACCCGCAAACTCTTCGAGCTGGGCCAGATGATCAAGGAAAGCGGGGTAGAGGAGAGCCTGCTCGACCTGGTCAACATCCGCGTCTCGCTCATCAACGGCTGCGCGTTCTGCACCGACATGCACGTAAAGGAGGCGAAGATCCACGGCGAGCGCGAGCTGCGCGTCTACCACGTACCCATCTGGCGCGAGTCGCCGCTGTTCACGCCGCGGGAGCGCGCTGCCCTGGAGTGGGCGGAGGCCGTGACCCAGATCGCCGGCCACGGCGTGAGCGACGATATCTACGCGCGCGCCCGCGACCAGTTCTCCGAGAAGGAGCTGTCGGACCTGACCTTCGCGGTGGCCGCGGTGAACCTTTGGAACCGACTTAACGTGAGCTTCCAGAACCCGCCGGGATCGGCCGACGCACTGCTCGGCCTCACCAAGGCGGGCCTCTCCTGAGCGAAGGTGCAGCGGCGAGGTTCGCCCGTGAACCAGGTGCACGATGGGCACCGGCGAGGCACGGGGCTTCGACAAGGCTAGAGCGCGTCGCAATCCGTATGCGCTCCGAATTTGCGAAGGAAGGGATCTCGATTCACGCGGTCGTGGCACACCGAGGGATTACATCTGAGGAACGAAGGCCTCGCTAGCCTCGGTTGGCTGCGCGACGAAGCGGAGGCCGCGAGTCTCGAGATAGCGCTCGAGGCGCGCGGGGCTGTGCAGCGGATCGGCGAGCGCGACGTGGCCGTCGGGCCGTATGAGGTAGCTCGCGTCGCGGGCAAGCCCCGCGCGTGCCGCGCTCTCGCTCCAGGGGAAGACGTGCAGCCGCAGTCCGCGCGCCGCGCAAGTTACAGCCAGCCCGCGCGTCGCCGCGCCATGGACGTGCACCTGCCAGTCGAGCGACCCGAGCGGCGCGAAGTTGTCGGGCTCGGCTTCGACCCACGGCAGCCGATCTCCGCCGCGGATGCGACCGGCGTGCCCCTCGCTCAAGAAGCTCCCGCGATACTCGATCGCCGTCTGAGAGACAGTGCGGAACATGAAACGCCGGACCGCCGGCAGCCGGAAGGCCGCCGCGATCACGCGCGGCGCCAGATTGACGCGTACTCGGGCCGCCAACCGCCCGCTCCTGGTGACGTACTGAAAGACGCGGTCGGTGGTAGCGACCAGGCGCCGCGCGAAGCGGATCCGCTCCGGCTCGTAGCTGTCGAGGACGTGCGCCGGCGCCCGCCCGCGCAGCGCCGCCGCCAGTTTCCAGGCGAGGTTGACGGCGTCGCCGATGCCGGTGTTCATCCCCTGCCCGCCGACGGGGCTGTGGATGTGCGCAGCGTCGCCGAGGAGAAAGGCGCGGCCCTGCCGGAAGCGCGCCGCGACGCGGTGGTGCACGTGGTACGTCGAGAACCAGTTCACGCGCCGGACATCGATGCGCAGCCGCTGCAAGAGGCCCTTGCTCACCTCGTCCCAACCGAGCTTCTCGCCTTCCTCCTCCGCCTCGGGGCGAATGGTGCCGATCAGCCGGGCGCGGCCTTCTCCCTTGAGCGGGAAGATGGCGGCAAAGTCGCTCTCGTCGATGGAGACGTGCAGCTCGCGGTCCATCAGCGGCCCGCTGGCCTCGACGTCAGCGACGTAGAAAAGGTGCTCATAGGTGCCGCCCGGATAACTGATGCCGAGCTTCTCGCGCACGGTCGAGCGCGCGCCGTCGCAGCCGGCGAGGAATGCGGCCTCGCACGTCGATCCTCGCAGATGCGCCACGATACGGCCGCCCGCTTCCTCGAAATCGAGCAGCTCAGTCTTTCGCTCGACGCGCACGTCCAGCTCTTCGAGCCGCTCGATGAGGAAGCGCTCGTGCTCGTCCTGTGGGTAGATGAGCCCGTATGGATAGGGGCTCCTGCCCACGCCCAACTTGCCGAGCTCGACGTGCGCCGCCTTCCTGGCTCGGGCCCAGAGGTTCGCTGCGGAGAACACCAGGCCGGCTTCGACGACCTCATCGGCGAAGCCGAGTTGGCGGTAGAGCTCCAGCGTGCGCGCTTGCAGCGCCAGCGCGCGCGAAGTGGTGCCGGACTCGGCAGTCTTATCGATGATGCGGGGCCGGATGCCGAGCCGGGCGAGCCAGAGAGCGAGGACGAGGCCCGTCGGGCCGGCGCCGACGATGAGCACTTCGGTGTCCATGCGTCTGATCTCTAGCGGGCGCGCGTCCGCGCCGCCTTGCGCGCTGCCGAGCGGCGCAAGGCCGGGCCCTTGGTGCGGAGCGCCTTCTTCGCCGCGGCCCTCCGCTCCCGCGCGCTCCGCTGGCGCGCCGCCCTGCGCGTCTGCGCCGACAGCGCCCGCCGAGAAACCGATGACCGCGGCTCGCGCCGCAGCGCGCCCCGCACCGCCCCCTGCCGCCGCGCCGATCGCTCGTGCCGCCGCTGCCCGCGGGAAAGGTCGCGCCGCGCCTTGCGCCGCGCCCCCGCAGAGCTCCTTCTCGGCGCCGGCACCTTCACGCCCGAGCGTCGCGCCTTCGAAAGCCCGATCGCGATCGCCTGCTTCGAGGAGCGCGCGCCGTGCCGCCCTCCGCGGACGTGATGGATCTCCTTCCTGACGAATTTGCCGGCCCTTGTCGATGGACTTCGCCGCATGTGCTCCTCCTCGACTCAAAGTGCGTACCTTTTGCTTGATGCGCTACCGCGATCGCGGAGAGGCAGGCCGCGTGCTCGGCGAGCGTCTTGCCGGATCGGCTCGCCAGCCCGATCTCCTGGTGCTCGGCCCTCCGCGAGGCGGCGCGCCCGTTGCGTGGGAGGCCGCGCGGCGGCTCGGCGCGCTGCTGGACGTGTTCGCGCAAGGCAGCGGCGGCAGCCGGTTCGGCCCGCGCGACGTGTCTCGAAAGTCGATTCGTCGAGGGAGCATGCGATGACCGGAACATGCGAGATCTGCGGCAATCAATACGACAAGGCGTTCGAGGTGCGCCTCGACGGCGCGCAGCACGTTTTCGACAGCTTCGAATGCGCCATCCAAGCGCTCGCGCCGAGCTGCGCGCACTGCCGATGCCGGGTGATCGGGCACGGGGTAGAGCAGGAGGGCAAGATCTTCTGCTGCGCGCACTGCGCGAAGAGCGAAGGGAAGAACCAGGTGCGCGACCGGGCCTGACCGCTCGATGCCACTGCACGACGTCCTGACTTCCCGCCCGAAGATCCTCTTCGTCGGAATCAACCCCAGCCTGCGCTCCGAAGCGGTCGGGCATCATTTCGCCGGGCCGGGCAATCCGTTCTGGAGGCTGCTGCGCGCGTCGAACTTGATCTCCGAACCGCTCACCTACGCCGAGGACGGGCGCCTGGCGGAATTCGGGATGGCGATCACGAACCTCTGTCCGCGCGCCACGCGCTCGGCATCGGAGCTCAAGCGAGAAGAGTTCGAAGTTGGAAGGCGCGCGCTAGACAGGAAGATCCGCCGCCTGCGCCCCAGGGTCCTCGCCTTCGTGGGCGTTACGCTCTATCGGCGAGTCTTCGCCAAGGCTCGGCTGGGCAAACCCGGGGCTGGCCTCAAGCCCGACAAGATTCACGGCGCGCTCGTCTTCGTGCTGCCGAATCCGAGCGGCCTGAACGCGAGTTTTCCCAGCTTTGCGGCCAAACTGCGCTGGTTCAACCGCCTGCGTGCGGAGGCCGTCACTCCACGAAGATAGGGGGTGCTCTTCCTCGCATCGCCGCCGAGCTGCGCAAGGAGCTGCAGGCGCGCGGTATCGTCGTGCGCCGCCCCTCCAACGCCGAGCTGGCCGAGGAGGCGCCGCTCGCCTACAAGGACGTCGAGAAGGTAGTCGAGGTGGTTCATCTCGCTGGCATCGCTCGCAAGGTCGCGCGCCTCGGCCTCTCGGCGTGCTCAGAGGCTGATCGATTCACACCTTGTTCGCGCGGAGGCGATATGCCCGAAAAGGGAGACAAAGAAGCGCTGGAGAAGGCGCGCGAGGACATGGCGGAGGGCAAGGCGCCCACGACGGCAGCAGGTGAGTTTGTGCGGGAGGAGATCCACCACGTGCGAGAGGGCAAGCACGGGGCGCGGTCGCCAAAGCAGGCGATCGCCATCGGCCTCTCGAAGGCGCGCCGGGCGGGCGTGAAGCTTCCGCCGCCGGCGGGCGGCAAGGTCTCAGCCGAGGTCCAGCGCAAGGCTGAACAGGACATCGCGCGCGGACGCAAGCACAAACGGCCCTCTGGCCGGCGCTCGCGGGCAATTGCCGGTGCGCTTCGCCGCGAGTCGCGCGGGGCTGCGTCGCGGCAGGCGCTGTCGAGGCAGGCGCTCACTGCGGCTGCGCGCCGCAGCGCGAGCGAGCGGAGCAGGGCCGCGAAGAAGGCCTCGGCGACGAAGGGGCCGGCACAGCGGCGCGCGGCGGCACGGAAAGCGGCCCGCACGCGCAAGGCGCACCCGTAGGTTGACCCGCGCCTTGTTCGACGCGCGGTCGCGTCTCCGAGCTGGACGGTCCTCAGCGCTCGCCTCGGCAACTGCAACTTCGTAGGCGAGGTGAGCCTCGGATCAGACCGTCTGAGCTCGTTACAGAACTTCCAGCACGATCTTTCCGTGCGAATTCCCCTGCTGGTTCAGGTCCATCGCCTGCCGCGCCTGATCGAGCGGAAGCACCTTCGAGATGTGCGGCTTGATGATTCCTCCTTCCACCAGGCTCGCGATCTCCTCCAGGTCCTCCACGTCGTATTCCATGCCGAAATCGATCGCGCGCACGCCCGCGCGACGTGCCGCATCCTCGTCGATCTCGCCGATCAGTGTGATGAGCGTCCCGGTGCGCTTGAGCACGCGCCACGATCGCGCTTGCGTCTCTCCGCCGAGCGGATCGAGCACCACGTCGACGTCACGCAGCTTCTCCTCGAAACGGTCGCGCTTATAATCGATGACGGGGTCGACTCCGATCGATCGCAGGTAATCGAAGCTTGGTTCGCTCGCGGTGGCGGCCACCTCGGCGCCCTTCCAACGCGCGAACTGTGCCGCGAACGAGCCCACTCCGCCGCTCGCGCCATGGATGAGGAAGCGCATCCCAGGCTTCGCGCCGGCGGTGTCGATGATCGCTTGCCATGCCGTCAGCGCGGGCATGGGCAGCGCCGCGGCGATCTTGAAGTCCAGCGAGGCTGGCTTCTTGACCAGGTCCTTCAAGGGAGCCAGCGCGTACTCGGCGAAGCTGCCGAACACCTCGCCGAAGACCGCATCTCCTTCGTGCAGCGAGGTCTTCGAGCCTGCCCCAATCTTCTCGATCACGCCCGCGAAATCCTGCCCGAGCGTGAGCGGCACGCGGTCGGCGCCTTTCG
The DNA here is from genome assembly GCA_005888115.1 of Deltaproteobacteria bacterium. GTDB lineage: Bacteria > Myxococcota > Myxococcia > Myxococcales > 40CM-4-68-19 > VBKO01. The sequence goes on along the minus strand of VBKO01000002.1, from coordinate 1,302 downwards.
GGTTGTAGAGGTGCTCGCGCACCATCCAGTCGACCGGATTCACGGCCGCCGCGCGGATGCGGACAAGCGCTTTTCCGCGGGTGACTTTGGGGATCGCGACTTCTTCGAGCTGGACTCGCTCTGGACCGCCGAACTCGTGGATGCGCACCGCCTTCATGGTTTCCTCCCGGCGAGGTGAGAATCTGCTCATGCCGGATGTGCTGCGCCTGACGCTGCTCGGTATCGGCGCAATGCGCTCGCCCCGCTACAGGCCTGCCGGCCTCCTGGTCGAATGGCGAGGCAGGCGCGTCGCGCTCGACGGCGGGCCCGGTGCCACACCGCGCGGACATCTTGATGCATGGCTTGTGACGGACGAGCGCTCCGAGCTTCGAAGCTCGCTGCGTGTGCTGGCGGCGCGCAAGGGGTTCGTCTGCTGTGCGGCGGGATTCGCAGCGCGCGGACTTCGCATCGCGCCGCTAGAGGTGGTGCACACTTCGCACCCGGCATTCGGCTATCGCATCGAGGCGGCTGGCCGCTGCGCGGTTTGGGCTCCAGAGTTCTGGACCTTCCCCGAGTGGGGGGCGGGTGCGGATGTGATGTTTGCCGAAGCCGCTGGATGGGACCGGCCGATCCGATTCGCCCGCGGGGTCGGCGGGCACATGGCGGCGCTCGACGTCGCGCGAAAGGCGCGGGCGCTCGGTGTGAAGAGGCTCGTGTTCGCGCACATCGGGCGGCCTTCGATCCGCGCCCGCGACACAGGAGCGCGCCTGCCCTATGGCGAGTGGGGCATCGAGGGGCGCGTCTATCGGCTCAGATAGGCCCTCACCGCCAATTGATCTTCTGCATTTCGGTGGCTCCTACGTGCATTGGGTTGATCGAACCGAGGCCGAGGATAGGCAGGCGCGCGCACCTATGAAACCCGCGCGAACTGCATGCGCCATTCAGAAAATCTTCACGATTGCGCGATGCGCCTCATCGGCTCGGTTCGTGTGCCTCACGACGCGTCGGCGCCGGCCGGCAGCGTGAACTGGAACACCGCCCCCCGGGGAACGTTCGGCGCCGCCCAGATCCGCCCGCGGTGGGATTCGATGATCGAACGGCTGATGGCCAAACCCATGCCCATGCCATCGGGCTTGGTGGTGTAGAAGGCGTCGAACAGCCGGTCGGCGCTCCCCAGGTCCAGCCCCGTGCCCGAATCGCGGACAGCCACCAATACCCCGCTGGATTCGTCCTTCTCCGAGCTCACCATGAGTTCCCGCGGCCCCTCGGGGGTTGCGCTCGCTGCTTCGATGCCGTTGACGACGAGGTTGAGGATCACTTGTT
>VBKO01000001.1 GCA_005888115.1 Deltaproteobacteria bacterium | reverse complement strand
AGATGCGCCGGTCGTCCGGCACGTAGCTGACTCCCACGCGAGCGATCTCCTCCGGCGGCCGCCCGGCGAGGTCGCGTCCGAGAAGATGGACGGCGCTTCCGGGGAACGGCGGCGTCAATCCCGCCAGGCTGCGGAGCGTGGTCGTCTTGCCGACCCCGTTGCGCCCGAGCAGCGCGACCATCTCTCCGCGCGCGATGCGGAAGCTCACCTCGTGCAGCACGTGCGCGAGCCCGTAGCCGGCATTCAGTCGCTCGACCTCGAGCAGCGGCTCCGCCGCGGCGGCGGCACGCTGTGGCGGCGAGGCGGCGGCGGCGCCCGTGGGTTGTCCCAGGTAGATCTCGCGGACGCGCGCGTCCTCCCGGATCTGCTGCGGAGCGCCGTCTGCAAGCACCTTGCCCTGGTGCAAGACGACGATGCGGGTGGCCATCCCGAACACCACGTCCATGTCGTGCTCGACGAGCAGGATGGTAAGGCGGCCGCCATCGGCCAGCCGCCGGATCTCCGCCAGCACGCGATCGCGCTCGCCCGATCCCATCCCTGCGGTCGGCTCGTCGAGCAGCAGCAGGCGCGGCCCGGTCGCCAGCGCGAGCGCGATCTCGAGCAGTCTCCGATCGCCGTGCGACAGCTCCGCCGCGGGGCGCGTCGCGCGATCCGAGAGCCCCACGTCGGCGAGCATCCGCCGCGCGCTCTCCTGCACGTCCGGCATGCGGTCCAGGGCGCTCAGCGCGACCAGCGCCCGGCCGGCCTTCGCCAGCAGCGGGACGGCCACGTTCTGCTCGGCCGTGAGCTGCGGAAAGATGTTCGTCACCTGGAAGGTGCGCGCCATCCCGGCGCGGACGCGGGCGCTCGGAGGTAGCCGGGTCACGTCGGCGCCGTCGAGCAGCACCTGGCCGTCGTCGGGCACCAGCTTGCCGGTGAGCAAGTTGATCAAGGTGGTCTTTCCCGCGCCGTTGGGCCCGATCACCGCGGTGATGCCGCCGCGGGCGTCCGCGGGCCGGACATCCACGGACGCCGCGAGAGCAGCGCCTCGGCCGCGCCGAGCAACCCGCCCCGGAAGGCAAGCACGACCCCCAGGAGCACGAGTCCGAATACCAGCAGCCAGTACTCGGTGAAGCGGACGATGATCTCCTTCAACCCGAGGTACACCACCGCGCCGACGATCGGTCCGGCAAACGAGAACGGGCCGCCGATGAGCGTGGCCATGACCGGCTCGGCCGACTTGGTCCAGTGCGCGGCGGTGGGCGCCACCGTCTGCTCGAGCGGCGCGAGCAGCGCGCCCGCGAGACCCGCGAACGCGCCGGCCACCACGAAGGCGAGAAAGATGGTGCGGCGGACGCGGATGCCGCTGAACTCCGCGCGCTCGGCATTCTCCCGGATGGCGCGCAAGGCGAGCCCCAGCGGCGAGCGGGACAGGCGGTGCAGCAGGCCGGCCGAGGCGAGCACCAGGAGGGCCGCGAACCAGTAGTAGTTGCGCAGCGGAGCGAGGTTCAGGTCGAAGGGCCCGGGCAGACCGAGCCTCATGCGCGGGATTCCGACCAGCCCGTCGTCGCCGCCCGTCACGTCGGTCCACTTCCACACGATGGCGTAGACGAACATGCCGAAGGCGAGCGTGAGCATCGAGAAGTAGACCCGAGTGTGGCGGACGCAGAACGCGCCCACCACCGCCGCCAGGACCGCGGCGCACAACGCGCCGGCGATCACCGCGGGAAAGAGCGGCGCGCCGGCGCGGAGGAGCAGCGCGGTGCTGTACGCGCCGGCCGCGTAGAACGCCGCGTGTCCGAAGGACAGCAGCCCCGTCATGCCGAAGAGCAGGTTGAACGACAGGGCGAGCAGCATGAGGAGCAGAACGTTCAGCGCGAAGTATTGGGCGAACGCGCCGAACAGCGCCGGCACGGCGAGCACGGCAGCGCAGAGTACCGCCGCCGCCGCAGCCCGCCCTGCTCCGCTGCGCGCCGCCGGTTCCATGTCTCAAGCCTCGCGCACGCCGAAGAGGCCCCAGGGCCGGACAACCAGGACGGCGGCCATGACGAGATAGGCGAGCGCCAGCTCGAAGACGGGCAGGAACACGATGCCGTACGAGTGGAGCAGGCCGATGGCGAGCGAGCCGATGAACGCTCCCCGCAGGCTGCCCAGGCCTCCCAGGACGACCACCACGAACGCCTCGATGATGATCAGCTCTCCCATGCCCGGCGAGATGGAGCGCACCGGGATGGACAGCGCGCCTCCGAGACCCGCGAGCCAGGCGCCGAGCATGAACACGCCGGTGAACAGGCGGGACGAACGGACGCCGAGCGCGCGCGCCATCTCGCGGTCCGCCGCGGTGGCGCGCACCAGGAGGCCCCAGCGGGTCTTCTCCAGGAAGAGCCAGAGCCCGAGCGCCACCAGCCCGCCGGCGGCGAGGATGAACAGGTGGTAGGTCGGCAGCGGCGAGCCGAAAATCATGACGGCTCCCGAGAGCGACCTCGGAGTGGGCGGCGACTGGTACACCGGCCCGAACACCAGCTTCACCAGGTCGTCTAGGATGAGCACGAAGGCGAAGGTGAGCAGCAGCTGGAAGGCGACGTCCGCGCGGTAGACGCGGCGGAGGAAGAACACTTCCATCACCCAGCCGATCAGCGCGACCAGCACCGGGCCGACGAGCAGCGCGACCCAGAAGTTGCCGCCGAAGGCACGGAAGACGGCGTAGGTGAGGTACGCGCCGATCATGTAGAGCGCGCCGTGCGCGAAGTTCAGCACGCGCAGCACGCCGAAGATGAGCGACAGCCCGGCGGCGACCAGCCACAGGTACATGGCCTCGGTCAGGCCCACCAGACCCTGGAAGAGGAGCACGCGTCCCATGCAGCGTCAGCGCGTGCTCTAGGCCTCGACGGGTGGGAAGGGCGGCTTGCGGTAATACTCGTCGGTCGGCGCCACGCGCAGATCGCCCAAGATCGGCATGGGGAAGTTCGGGTCGTGCTTGATCCGTCCCCACGGCACCGCATAGATGGCCTGGTGGTCCTCCTTGCGGATCGTGCACGGACCGGCGGGGCGATCCACCTGCAGCCCCTCCAGCGCCGCGATCACCGGATCGATCTCGAGGGTCTTCGCCTTCTCCACCGCCTTCTTGATCGCGTACAGCGCCGCGTACGAAGTCTCCGACACGTAGCTCGGGTAGCTCTGCCACCGCTTCCGGAACGTCTCCACGAACTTCTTGTTCTGCGGCGTGTCGGGATAGCCGAAGTAGTAACGGCCCGAGGCCCACACTCCGTCCGGGTAGTCGGCGCCCAGGCCCTGCAGCACGTCCATGGCCGAGCCCATGGCGATCATGAAGGCCTTGGTCTGCTCGAACACCTTGAACAGCTTGGCCTGCTTCACCATGGTGACGGCCTCGCCGCCCCATTCCGTGGAGAAGATCGCTTCGGGCTGGGCACCCATCACCTTGCTGATGTGGCTGGAGAAGTCGACGGTGCCGAACTTGGCGAAGCTCTCCCCGACGAACTCCACCTCGGGCTTCATCCTCTTCAGCGTGGCCCGGAACATCTTCCAGGAAGTGTGACCGTACTCGTAGTCGGGCGAGATGGTGGCCCACTTCTTCACCGGGAGATCCTTGGCGATGAACGCCGAGGCGATCCCGTCCTGGTAGACCGGCACGCAGATGCGGAAGCACTGCTTGATGTGCTTCTTGTAGACGAGGTCCTCGTTGAACTTCTCGGTCGCGCCGTGGGTGACGATGAGGATCTTGTTCAGGGTGGGCATGATCTCGCCTACCGCGAGCGCCACCGCGGAGGAGTCGATGCCAATGAGGAAGTCGGCGCCCCAGTCGTCGACGAAGTAGCGCGCGTTCTTCACGCCTACGTCGACCTTCAGCTCCTCGTCGCGGAAGTTCAGCTCCAGGGGGCTGCCGCCCACGCCCCCTGAGGCGTTGATCTCCTCCATGGCGAGCACCGCGCCCTTGCGCATGAACTCTCCGTAGCCGCCCAGCGGGCCGGAGAGGATCGTCTGGCAGCCTACCTTGATGGGCTTCTTCAATTTGAGATCTGGGGTCGCGCCAAAGCCGCGCGGCGCGGCGAGCGCGGCCAGGCCGGCGGCCCCGGTCTTGAGGAACGTGCGGCGGGTAGTGCGGCGCGAAGCGGCCATGGCGTGCCCTCCTGTCGGACTCGTGCCACTACGTCCGAGCTCTCAAAAGCACAGCGCCGCCCTATCGGCGGCGGCTGCCTACTTGGTTGCGACGGTCCTGGCGCGGGGCTTGATCTCCTTCCCGCCGTGCCAGATGGAAACGAGGTCCCGGGTGTTCCGGATGTCCTCGAGCGGATTGGACTCGAGCACCAGGAAGTCGGCCCGCTTGCCCTGCTCCAGCGTGCCGCGGTCCTTGAGCCCCAGCATGCCTGCGCTCCCGGGGCCGGCGGCGGAGAGCGCCTGTGCCGGCGTGAGCCCGGCGCGCACCATCAGCTCCAGCTCGCGATGCTCCGCCCATCCCGGCACGCGGACGGGCTGGGCGCCCGAGTCGGTGCCGAAGGCGATGTGCACTCCCGCGTCCTGCAGCGCTTTGAGGTTCTTCATGCCGGTGGCGAGCGCCGCCTTGATCTTGGGGACGTTGGCGTCGCCGGCGACCTTGTTCTTGTATTCCGGCCCCTGCCACTGCTGGATGAGGTCTCCGCTCACGGCCTGGGCAAGGAGAGGATCGCGCGTCACCGCCGGGTCTTCGGCGAACACGAATGCGGACTCGTCGACCGTGAAGGTCGGCACGTAATAGGTGCCCTTCGCCTTCATCATCTTGATCAGCTCGGCGTCGACCGGCTGGTCGCGGTTGCTGTGCGCCAGCGCGTCGACTCCCGCCGAGACCAGCGCCTTCGCGTCGGCCAGGTAGAAGACGTGCGCCGCCACCTTGATCTTGTTCTTGTGCGCCTCGTCGATCGCCGCCTGGAACACCTCCGGCTTCATCTTCGGGAACTTGCCGTAGATGTCGTCGACCCACAGCTTGAACATGTCGGGATGGTGCGAGGCCGCCTCGCGCACGTCGGCGACCGCCTCGTCCACCGTCTGCGGCCGGTAGACCTGGTCGGGGGCCACCGGGACCGGAGGCGCGGCGTCCGGTACGCCGATCCCGCGGCCGGCGACGAAGAGCGACGCGCCGGGAATGCCCCCTTTCCGCTGCTCGTCGCGAATCTGGTAACCGAGATCGCGGTTGAGCCCCAGCGCCATGATGGAGGTGACGCCGTACTGCTCGTACTGGACGAGCTGCGGCAGGATGTTCTCCCGCGTGTAGGCGTCGGCGCGGTTCTTCCCGTCCGCCACCAGCCCCACGTGCCCGTGTGCGTTGATCAGCCCGGGCATGATGGTGCGGCCGCGCACGTCCACGACGCGCGCGCCCTTCGGGACCTTCACCTTGCCCAGCGTGCCGACGGCCGTGATGCGGTCGCCTTGCACGACGATCACCGAGTTCTCGCGGGGCGCCTTCCCCGTCCCGTCGATCAGGCGCGCTCCCTCGAGCACCACCACTTGGTTCGCTTCCGCCGAAGCCGCCCCCGCCGCCGCGCACATCATCGCGAGCAGAAACATCTTCATGGCATTCCCCCTGGTCGGTGCGGCGCGCATCCTGGTCGCCGCCGATAGGGCGGCGCCACGCTTGTCACACCACGGACGCCTCGGCCTGAACTGTAGGCACAACCGGAGCAGAAATGCGAACCCCGCTCGCCTGCTTGCATCGTCTGGCGGACGGACGGCCGGGGAGATACCATCCGCGGCGCTCGATCCTCAAACCGGGGAGGCTGCCATGGCAGACCAGATCCGCCGCGTGGATTACTTCTACGTCGAAGTTCCGGACAAGCCGGGCGAGGGCGTGCGCGTGCTGGGCGCGCTCAAGGAGGCGGGGGTGAACCTGCTCGCCTTCACCGCGTTCCCGACCGGCAAGGGAAAGACGCAGATCGACGTCGTCCCGCAGGATGCCGAGGCGCTCACTCGCGCGGCCAAGAACGCCGGGCTGACGCTGTCGCCGCGCAAGCAGGCGTTCTTCGTCCAGGGAACGGACCGCCCGGGCGCCGCGGCGGAGGTGCTGCGCAAGCTGTCCAGCGCGGGCATCAACGCGCGCGCCGCCAACGGCGCCGCCGGGCCGGGAGGCTTCGGGATGATCGTCTGGGTGGCCCAGGGTGACTTCGCCAACGCGGCCAAAGCGCTCGGGGCCTGAAACGCGGAGCAAGGCATGGCCATGAAGGTCGGGTTCGTCGGCCTGGGCAAGATGGGATGGCCGATGAGCGAGCGGCTGCTCGTCGGCGGCTTCGAGGTGCACGTCTTCAACCGCTCGCGTCCGCCCGTCGAGGCCCTTGCGGCAAAGGGCGCGCGCGCGGCGACTTCCGCCGCCGAAGTCGCCGAGCGCACCGACATGGTGCTCACCGCCCTGCCCACGCCCGATGCGGTGGATCAGGTCTACCGAGAGATGCTCCAGCGGGCGCGCCCCGGCCAGATCTACGCCGACCACTCGACGGTCAGCGTGGGCCAGAGCCGGCGCTGCGCAGCGATGGCGCGCGAGCGCGGCGCGGACTTCCTCGACGCGCCCGTCTCGGGCGGGCCGGCGGGGGCACAGGCCGGCACGCTCACGGTGATGGTCGGCGGCGAACAGGGCGCGTTCGATCGCGCTCTCCCTGTTTTCCGTGCCTTCGGCAAGAACATCAAGCTGTGCGGTCCCGCCGGCGCGGGGCAAGTGGTGAAGCTCACCAACCAGCTGCTGGTGGGCGTGCACACCGCGGCGGTGGCGGAGGCGGCCGTCTTCGGGGCGAAGCTGGGCGCCGACCCGCGCGTCGTCCTCGAGGTGATCGGCACCTCGTTCGGCGGCTCGACGATGATGACGCGCAACGTGCCGCGCTTCATCTCGCGCGATTTCGGGCCTGCCACGAGCATCACCCTTCTCCTCAAAGACCTGGGGCTGATCCACGACGAGGCGAAGGCCGCCAACGTGCCGCTGCTGCTCGGGGCGGTCGCCGAGCAGCGGTTCCTCGAGGCACGCGCGCGGGGGATGGGCGAGAACGACATGGCCTCCCTGGTGCGCCTCTGGGAGGAAGCGGCCGGCGTGACCGTGGACAAGCCCCGGAGCTGAAACGTGCCGCGCTTCGCCGCGAACCTCACGATGCTGTGGCCGGAGCTGCCGGTCCTGGATCGTTTTCGCGCGGCCGCCCAGGCGGGTTTCCGCAGGGTCGAGATCCTCTTCGTCCACGAGCTGGACCCCGCCGCCGTGGAGCGGTCGCTTCGCGAGCTGGGACTCGAGCTGGTACTGTTCGATCCGCGGCCGGGCGACTGGGGGAAGGGAGAGCGCGGTCTTCTCTCCCTGCCCGGCCGCGAATCGGAGTTCCTGGAGACGGTGCGCGAGGCGATCGCCGCGGCACAACGCTTCGGGACGCGCCGCCTGAACGCGCTCGCCGGCATTCCTCCGCCGGGTGTCTCGCGCGAGGAGGCCCGCCGCACCGCGGTGGCGAATCTGCGCGCGGCCGCTCCGCTGGTTGGGAAGGCAGGCATCACGCTGCTGGTCGAGAACATCAATACCGTCGACATCCCCGGCTACTTCGCCTCGACCGCGGGCATCGCTGCCGACCTGGTGGACGCGG
>VBKO01000236.1 GCA_005888115.1 Deltaproteobacteria bacterium | reverse complement strand
CAGGTACTTCATCAGGGTGTTGGCGGTCTGCGGATCGGCCGCGAACCAATGCTTGAAGTGGTCGTCGGTCAGCGAGTTCGGATGCAGCCCGTTGATTCCCAGGAGGTTCGGCGGCATGCCGTTCACGAAACCGCACGCGTTGGGATCGATGAGCGTCGGATCCGTCAGCGCAGGGTCGGTCAAGATATCCGTGCCCGCCGGAGGCATGCTCGCCGCATCGAGGCCGAGGCAGGCGTCACTCAGTCCGACGGCAATCAGGCCGTTCTCCGTGTCCAGCTCCGCGGGATTCTGCATGCGGACGCCAAACTTGGAGACCGGCGCCGGTCGCCCACTTCCGCACGCCGCGGTCAGCGCGAGCAGCGCCGCGGCGATCCGGCTGTAGTTGTGAGCGTACCTGGTCATACCGTCACCCACCCATCCTGAGTAGACCTCGCGGTCCCCCGCCGACTAGTGGAGCAAGCGGTGGGCCAAGCCGTTTTCGCGCCGCGGCGGCGAGGTTACGGAATCGGGTGGTGGACGTTGCGCAACTCGGTTCTCTCGATGCGCACGCCGGTGCCCGATTCGAGCAGGCAAGGCGCACCCCGAAGGTGGGTTTCGCACACTTGTCGCCGCGCAGAGCCGCGACTCGCGCCGGGTACAAACGGGGCGGTACGAGCGGCACGCCGGTTGCTCCATTCTGGGATCGAGCTTGTCGGGGGGAGTCCATGGCGAGTCGGATCCTGATCGTCGGCTGCGCGCGCGAAGGCGCGGAGCTGGAGCGCCGTGGTCACTGCCTCGCGCACGTGGTGGACGCGCGCGCCCTTCCACAGTGGCTGGCCGATCCGGAAGGGTGGGACGTCGCCCTGCTTCCGCCGGATCTCGCGCTGCTCCACGCCCTCCACAAGGCGTGCCCGCGGACGGAGGTCATCGTCCTCGCTCTGCCGGGCGAGCGGGCCGCCGCCATCCGTTGCCTCCGGGAAGGGGCGTTCGCGTCGGTCCGGCGCCCGTGTGAAGGAGGCGAGCTGGACGCCCTGGTCGAGCGCGCGCTGGAGCGCAAGTCGCTGCGCGACGCGGAGGCGCATCTGCTCGCGCTTCGCGGCGTGCTCGAGGCCCGCGAGAAGCTGCCCGAAGCCATCGTGAGCGCGTTCGCCGAGGCCCTCTCCGCCCAGAGCGCGTGCCTCCTCGTGCCCGCGCCCGAGGACGGCCGGCTGACGGTAGCGTATCTGTGGGGCGGGGACGGGCAGGGCGCGCACGCGCCGGCCTGGGTGCACGACTGGCTGCGCACGGAAGAGGAGCCCGCGATCGTGGGCGCTCCTTCCGGCGACCAGCCGCCGCAGCGCGCGGCGCGCGGTCCCGGGCTGGTACATCCGCTCACCGCCGAGGGGAGGCTCGTCGCCATCCTCACCGCGCAGCGCGAGCGGCCGCCCTTCGGCCCCGCCGATCTGGAGCGCGCCTCGGTCCTCGCCGCCCAGGCGAGGCTGGCGCTGGAGAACGAGCGGCTGCTGCAGCACGTGGCTTCGTCGGATCGCCTGGTCGCGCTCGGGCAACTGGCGGCGAGCATCGCCCACGAGATCCGCACCCCGCTCACGTACGTGCTGGAGAATGCTGGCTACATCGCGGAGCACTTGCCGCGGTTCTCGCCGCCCGAGTCGGTGCAGCCCACCCGCGACACCGTGACCTTCACGCAGATGCGCCGCGCTGCCTCCGACGCGGTCGACGGCGCGAACCGCATGCGCGACATCATCCGCGACATCGGCGCCCTCGCCAGCGCGGACGAGAGCACGCAGCTCCCGTTCGATCTGAAGGAAGCGGTCCGCGCCTCGCTGCGCATGGCCGACGCCGAGCTGCGCGGACGCGCCACCGTCACGCTGCGCCTGGACGGGGAGACGCAGGTCATCGGCAGCATCGGCCGCATGTCGCAGGTGTTCGTCAACCTGCTCGTGAACGCGGTGCAGGCGATCGGGACCGAGCGGGCGCGCGACGGGCGCATCGTGGTGGTGGTCCGCCGGGAAGGCGCGCGGGTGCTCGCCGAGGTCTCCGACAACGGGCCGGGCATTCCGCCGGCGATGCTGAACCGCGTCTTCGAGCCGTTCTTCACCACCAAGCCGGCGGGGCAGGGCACCGGGTTGGGCCTCTTCCTCTGCCGGAACATCGTGCGGCGACACGGCGGAGAGCTCAGAGTGCGGTCGACGGCGCAGCACGGGAGCACCTTCGTCGTCGATCTGCCGGCCGACCCCACGCAGCCCGCGCGCCAGCGGACGGTCGAAGCCGACGCGCCCGCGCCGGTCGTCACGCTGAACTGAACACGAGGGGCGGCTACTGCTGCCCGTCAGCCTTCCGCGCCATCTCGTCCACGTTCTTCTGCTGCTCGCGTTCGAGCTCCCTGGCGCGGGAACGGACGTTGTCGAGCTGCCGTTTCGGCTGCGTCGGGCCGGAGGGGTCACGTGTCGCGGTCCCGGTGAGCATCTGCTTGGCCGCGAAGGCGAGCACGGCGAGACCCAACACCAGCGCGAGGATGCGGCCCATCCGCCGGATCCTGGCAGGGGCCGCCACGAGGCCGCAATGCGCGGATGTGCGCTGCCCGGGAGCAGAAGTAGGATGCGCCGATGCGCGTGCGCCTGATCCGAGTGCCTTACGACGCCGGGAACCGCGGTCTTCGGATGGGGGCTGGCCCCGACAGGCTGGCCGCGGCAGCGGACCGGCTGCGTGCGCGAGGCGTCGAGGTGAGCGAGGCTCCCGTGGAGGCCCCTCCGGGGCTGCGCACCGAGATCGGCACCACCTTCGCGCTCCACCGGGCCGTCGCGGCGGAGGTGCTCGAAGCGGTCGCGGCCGAGGCGTTTCCGCTGGTGCTCTCCGGCAACTGCGGCAGCGCCATCGGAGCAATCGCGGCCGCCGGTGCCGGAACGGGGATCGCCTGGTTCGACGGGCACGGGGACTTCAACACCCCCGAGACGACGGTGAGCGGGTTCCTCGACGGGATGGCCTTCGCCGTCGCGACCGGGCGCTGCTTCCGGCCGCTCGCGCTCTCCGTGCCAGGCTTCGCTCCGGTCGCCGACCGCGACGCGTTCCTGGTCGGGGCGCGAGATTTCGATCCGGCCGAGCGCAGCGCGCTCGACGCCTCCGCAGTGGGCTGGGTGAGGGTGGCGGCGGTGCGCGAGCTGGGCGCTGCCGCCGCGCTGGCGCCGGCTCTCGGACGGCTGCGAGCCCGCCGCATCCACGTGCACGTGGATCTCGACGTGCACGATCCCGCGCTCGCCCCGGCCAACGAGTTCGCTCCGCCAGACGGGCTGACCCCGCGGGAGGTGCAGGACGCGGTCCGTGCCATCGCGGCCACGGTGCCGATCTGCTCGGCCAGCCTCGCCGCCTACGACCCGTCCGTCGATCCGGACGGCCGCGCGCTCGAAGCCGGCCTGCAGCTCATCGAGCTGTTCTCGGAGCTGGGTACAGGTGGCTAGGCCTTCGCCGTCGGAACGGCCTGCCCCTTGCCGTCGCCGTGCGCCGCCTGCTCCGCCAGCGCCTCCTTGCGAGACAGCCGGATCTTTCCGCTGCGGTCGACGGAGACGACCTTGACCAGCACCTCGTCGCCTTCCTTGAGCACGTCCTCGACCTTCTTCACGCGCGAGTTGGCGAGGTCGGAGATGTGCACCAGCCCATCGGTACCGGGGAAGATCTCGACGAAGGCGCCGAACTCCATGATGCGCCGTACGGTGCCCAGGTAGATCTTGCCGACCTCGGCCTCCTGGGTGAGCGCGCGGATCATCTTGATGGCCTGGTCGACGCTCTCGCTGCTCGCCGAGGCGATGGCTACCGAGCCGTCGTCCTCGATGTCGATGGTGGCGCCGGTGCGCGCGATGATGTCCTTGATCACCTTGCCGCCGGGCCCGATGACGTCCTTGATGCGGCTGACTGGGATGCGGATGGTGGTGATCTTGGGCGCGTACTTGGAGATGTCGGCGCGCGGCTTCTCGATCGCCTTGGCCATCTCCGAGAGGATGTGCAGCCGGCCGGCGCGCGCCTGGTTGAGCGCGTCGGTGAGGATCTGCTTGTCGACGCCCGTGATCTTGATGTCCATCTGGATCGACGTGATGCCCTTCGCGGTGCCGCACACCTTGAAGTCCATGTCGCCCAGGTGATCCTCGTCCCCGAGGATGTCGGAGAGGATGGCGATGCGGCCCTCCTCCTTGATGAGGCCCATCGCGATGCCGGCGACGGGCGCGCTGATCGGCACGCCCGCGTCCATCAGCGAGAGGCAGCCGCCGCACACCGTGGCCATCGAGCTGGAACCGTTCGACTCGAGGATGTCGCTGACCACGCGGAGCGTGTACGGGAACTTGTCGTCCGTCGGCAGGACGGCGCGCAGCGCGCGCTCGGCCAGGATTCCGTGGCCGATCTCGCGCCGGCCCGCCCCGCGGAGCGGCTTCACTTCGCCCACGGAGTAGGGCGGGAAGTTGTAGTGCAGCATGAACTTGCGGAAGGACTGCCCCTTGAGGCTCTCCATCCGCTGCTCGTCGTCGCTGGTCCCCAGCGTGGTGGTGACCAGGCCCTGCGTTTCGCCGCGGGTGAAGAGCGCGGATCCGTGCGCACGCGGGAGTAGCCCCACCTCGCAGGAGATGGAGCGGATCTGATCGTTGCGGCGGCCGCCGATGCGGCGTCCCTCGTGCGTGATCATGCGGCGCATGTACTCGTACTTGAGGTCCTCCAGCGCCTGCTTGACCTCCCTCTCCTTGCCACAGAACTCGGCGCCTTCCCCGCAGAGCTGCGCGACCACGTCCTTCTTGATCTGCGAGAGATCGCCGTAGCGCTCGTGCTTCACGTCCCGCGCGTACGCCTGGCGCACGCGCTCATGGACCGCCTCCCGTACCCTCTCGGGGATGCCCTGGGTGAACGGCGCTTTCTCGAACGAGCGCTTCGGCTTGCCCAGCGCGCGGCGCAGCTCCTCCTGCCTGTCGAGGAGCTGCTCGATGGCGCGCTGTCCGAAGAGCAGCGCCTCCACCATGGTGTTCTCGTCGATCTCTTTCGCGCCGCCCTCCACCATGAAGATGGCGTCGCGCGAGGCGGCCATGATGACGTCCACATCGCCCTGCTCGCGCTCCAACTCGCTCGGGTTGGCGATGAACTTCCCGCCGACGCGGCCCACGCGCACGCCGGCGAAGGCGAACGGGAAGGGGACGTCCGACATGGCCAGCGCGAAGGACGCACCGGTCAGCGCCAGTACGTCTGTGTCGTACTGGTTGTCGGCCGAGAAGACGGTCGCGATGATCTGCGTCTCGTTCTGGTAGCCCTCGGGGAACAGCGGCCGGCAGCTCCGATCGATGAGGCGCGAGATCAGCGTCTCGCGCTCGGTCAGGCGGCCTTCACGGCGGAAGAAGCTGCCGGGGATGCGACCCGCGGCGGAGAGGCGCTCCTGGTAGTCGACGGTCAGGGGGAAGAAGTCCAGCCCCTCTTTCCGGTCCTTCGCCGACACCGCGGTGACCAGCACCACGCTGTCCCCGGCCCGCAACACCACCGACCCGTCGGCCTGCTTGGCCATCTTTCCGGTCTCGATGGTGATGTTCTGATTCCCGACCTGCGCGGTCACCGACTTCGCTTCCATGTGCAACATCCTTTCGCGGCCCCGTGGCCACGTGTTCTCGTTCGGAAAATGATGGGGTCTGTACGCGACCCCGGATTTGCGCGCGGATTCCTTCGAGCCGCTGCGGGCCGTCCGGGGGACCGTTCGGAGCCTGGTCACAGCAGCGAATCGAGCTCGCTGCTCTGATGAGGGACCGACCGACGCCTCCGGACCGCGCCGCTTTCTCCTTTAACGCGCCGGGGGGCGCCCCGCATTCGGAACACCCCCCGGAAACCTACTTGCGGATGCCCAACCCTTCGATCAGCTTGCGGTACCGGGCGGCGTCCTTCGACTTGAGGTAATCGAGGAGCCGTCTGCGCTGGCCGACCAGCTTGAGAAGGCCTCGGCGCGAATGGTGGTCCTTCTTGTGCGTCTTGAAGTGTTCCGTCAGGTACTGGATGCGTTCGGTGAGGAGCGCGACCTGGACCTCCGGCGAGCCGGTGTCGCGCTCGTGGGTGCGGAACTTCTCGACTACACCCTGCTTCTTCGTTTCGTAGTGCAAAGGCCCTGCGCTCATCACTGCTCCATCTTCCCCCCGCTCCTCCGCCGGCCAGGCGGGAGGGCGAGCGGGCAACCATCCAGGCGGGACTGCCCGGAAGGGCGCGCACCCTACCGGCTGCCCGCGGACCCGTCAAGTCCGCGAAACGCCGGGGGAGTTCAAAGGCTTCGCGTCACCGCGCCCACGGGGCGTAGTCGGGGGTCGCGTGGCCCCGGTCCTTCCGGTACTGCTCCGGGACGGTGAAGAGCGGCGACGAGATGATGTGGTCGGCGGAGCTGCGGTTGCAGGCGATCGGTACGTCGTAGAGCACCGCGAGCCGGAGGAGCGCCTTCACGTCCACGTCGTGCGGCTGCGGCGTGAGCGGGTCCCAGAAGAAGAACACGGCGTCGATACGACCTTCCGCGATCAGCGAGCCGAGCTGCGCGTCGCCGCCGAGCGGCCCCGAGAGGAGGAGGTGGACGTCGGCCTGCATCGCTTCGCGCAGGGTGTGCCCGGTGGTGCGCGTCGCGTAGAGGGAGCACCGGGAAAGGGTCCCGCGGTTGAACAGCGCCCACTCCACCATCTCGTCCTTTCGGCGATCGTGCGCGACCAAGGCAACTACGGGGCGGACGTCCGTCTTGGGGAGCTGCGTCACGTTTCAGGTCATACCGCAAGTATAGCGCACCGTGTCATGAGCGCATCACGGAGTCCGTGGATGCGGCTGGACGCT
>VBKO01000235.1 GCA_005888115.1 Deltaproteobacteria bacterium | reverse complement strand
GTCGAGGAGCAGGTCCTCCGGCCGCGTGTACGTCGGTGCCGAGAGCGCGATACCGATGCTCGCGGTAGCGAACACCTCGTGGCCCGAGATGGCGAACGGCTTGGTGGTGACCTGGTGGATGCGGTCGGCGACCACCGTGGCGTCGCTCGGCTCGCGGACGTCGTCGAGCAGGATGGTGAACTCGTCGCCCCCCTGCCGGGCCAGCGTATCGCCTTCGCGCAGGCAGGTGTGCAGGCGCGCGGACATCTGGACGAGAAGCTCGTCGCCCGCGGCATGGCCCAGGCCGTCGTTCACTGCCTTGAAGCGGTCCAGATCGAGAAACAGCACCGCGAAGCGGTATCCCTCGCGCCGGCGGGCCCGCGAGAAGGCGCGCTTCACCAGGTCGAGGAACAGCGCCCGGTTGGGCAACCGCGTGAGCGGATCGTGGAGGGCGTCGTGGAGCATGCGGTCGGCGACTGCCTTGCGCTGCGTGACGTCCATCAGCGAGCCGGCGACGCGCATCGGCTTGCCGCTGCGGTCCTTCACCAGAGCGCCGCGGGCGAGCACCCATCTCCACGAGCTGTCCCGGTGAAGGAGCCGGTGCTCGTTCTCGAAGCGCTCGCTCCGGCCCTCGACGTGCGCCGCGAACGCCGAATCGAAGTGCTCGCGGTCGGCCGGATGGATCCGATCCGTCCACGCCGTCGGCTCGTCGCCCAGTTGCGCCACTCCGGCGATGGCGCGCCAGGAATCCGAGACCCACAGCCGCTTGGTGCGCAGGTCCCAGTCCCACGCCCCATCGCCCGACGCCTCGAGCGCCAGCGCAAACCGGTCGCGTCCCGCCAGCGGCTCCTGCACCAGCGCCGCCAGCCCCGCGACCGATCCGCGCCGATCGCGCAGCGGCACCAGCGTCCATTCGCAGGTCCACTCCTCCCCGGCCTTGGTGACCGCCGGGCGGAGCCAGCGCTGCGGATCTCCGCGCGCGACCATCTCGCGCAGCTCGTCCCGCACTGCATTCCGGTCTGCTTCGGGGAAGAGCAGACCAGCCACGTCGCGCCCCACCGCTTGCGACGGTGGGTGCCCGAACAGCCGCTCGGCGCCGGCGTTCCAGGAGGTCACCTCCAGCGATGTGTCGGAGACCACCACGCCGAACGGCGCCTGCTCGAAGAGGCGATGCATCGACCGCGAGAAGGCAGGCCTCGCGACCGGGGCCGCGCCGCGCTCGGTGCGGACCGACTGGCGCTGCGCCAGGTCGGCGAGCAGCGCCAGCGCGCGCTGCAGGGCGTCGCGATCCTGTTCGGCGCGGCGGTACTCCGCGTCGATGTCGCGGAGGAGCTTCTCCATCCGCGGCGGCCGCTCGGACGTCGAGCCGAAGTGCGCGTCGAGCTGGCGGCGCAGGAGCCGGTGCATGCTCATCCCGGAGCGTGCCAGCCGGGACCTGGCGCGGGCCGGGCGATGAGGAAGCCCTGCACGAAATCGGCCCCGCGCGCGCGGGCCCACGAAAGCTCAGCGCGGTGCTCCACGCCCTCGACGATGGTGCGGATGCCCAGGCCGCGTCCGATCTCGAGGAGCTTGCTGGCGATGAGGTCCTTGACCGGGTCGCGGTGCACCTCGCGGATCAGCTCGCGGTCGAGCTTGATGAAATCGGGCCGCAGCCGGTGCACCAGCGTGAGCGTCGACCAGCCCGCGCCGAGATCGTCGAGGGCCACCCGGAAACCGTCGCGCCGGTAGCTGTCGAGCACCCGCTTGAGCTGCGCGGCGTCGCCGATGCGGTCGGCCTCGATCACCTCGAAGACGAAGCGGTCGTGCTGGAGCCCAGCGGCATCGATGGCCGCGACGGTCGCCCGCAGGCAGCTCTCCGCGTCTTCCATCATTCCCGGCGAGAAGTTGATGAACACGGTGACGTTCGCGTCGAGCAGGGCCGCCTCGCGGATCGCGGACCTGCAGGCCGCCAGGTCGAGCTCGGCCATCAGCCCCGCTTCGCGCGCGAGCTGCAAGATGGAGAGCGGCTCGAGCGGCTCGCCGTCGGGGCCCGTGCCACGGAGCAGCGCCTCGTGCGCGAAGATCCGCGAGGTGTCCGCGACGTGCACGATGGGATGGAAGTGGCTGGTGATCCGCCCGTGCTCGAGCTGATCGATGAGCCAGCCGGTCTGCGCCAGGACGTGCAGCTCGTGCAGGCTCGCGACGCGTCCGAAATCGTCCAGCGCGGGCGCCTGGTCGCCGGTGACGAAGAGCGCCCGGGTGCGGCGCGTGCCCGGAGGGGAGATCCCGGCGCCGAGCTCCAGCAGGCACCCGTCCAGCTCGCCCGGGCCCACCGCCACACGCACGCAAGAGGCCGATAGCTCGAGCTTGCGGCGGCCGGCGCGCAGCACCCGCAGACCGGTGGCGCGCAGACCCGGGTCGGGGAACCAGATGTAAAGGATGCCGGCTTCGGTGGCACGCGGAGACGGCGATTCGAGGAGGATCGGGCGAGCCTGTCTGTTCGGAAGGTGCGCCGCCACCGCAGATCACCCTACCCCGGCGGATCGAGCGTGCGCAACAAAACAAAAGCGCTGCGATTCAGCGGGCGAGCGGAGTGCCGGAGCGCAGCTGCTCGACGGCGGCGCGCACCTCGTCGGCGTCCGGGGCGGCGGGGTCGAGCTCCAGGTATCGCTCGTAAGCGGCGACCGCGAGATCGTCGTCCTGGTGCGCCCGATAGGCGTCGCCGAGGCGGCGCGCCGCGGCGGGCAGCGGCGGATCCTGGTCGAGCGCCTCGCGGAACGCCATCAGGGCTTCGAAGAAGCGCCCTTGCTTGAGTGATTCGTCACCGAGCTGCAGCTTCGCGCGCGCCGCGGCCGCCGCATCCGGTGCGGCGGCGCCTCTGCGCAGCTTGCGCGATGGGCGCGGCGCGGCCTCGGACGACGGAGCTGCGGCCGCCGGCGCGGCGCGTTCACGCGGCGGCCGGCGGGGATCCACGACGGCCGGTGCGGCAAGCGCATCGAGCGGAGGAAGGGGGATCTCGGGGACCAGCGCGGCGCGCGCCGGGGGCTCTGTGGCGTGCGTTGAACGGGACGGTTCGCCGTCCAGGAGAACGCCCGCGAGCACACCCAGCCCCCCCGCGGCGACCAGCGGGAGCCAGCGGGGCGGCCTCCAGCGAACGACCGGCGTCGGAGGTTCGGTGATCCGGGTCGAAGGGTCGGACGCTGAAGCGAGCTGCTCCCCCATTGCTTCCAGCCGGGGCGCCGGCGGAACGGCAGTGGGTCCCCGGAGCTGCCGCGCCTTGGCTACCAGCGCGGCGATCGCCATCCGCCGCTCGACTTCGGTCGGGGGAGGCGTGCCCGAAAGGAGCAAGTCGAGCTCGAACGCGTCGCGCAAGTGCCGCAGCGTCGGGAACCTCTGCGGCGCGCTGTCGGCCGCCCCCGCCAGCGCCAGCGGCGGCTCGAGGTGCGCCGCGGCGAAGAGCCCTGTCGCCAGCCGGCCGGCGGCCCGGATCGGCTCGGCGGGGTCGGGCGTCTCCGCTCGACGCTCCGCGGCGAAGGTCAGGGAACCGTCCTCTTCCAGGAGCGTGGTCGCCGCGTCGGGCACGGTCTGCAAGTCGACGGCGACGCGAAGCACCTCGAGGAACACGGCCACGGCGTCGTGGCGGACCACGGTGCCCGCGGCCGCCGCGCGCCTGACGGCCTGGTCGAGAGTCAGCTGCTCTCGCGGTCGCATGGCCCTGAGTGTACGCGACCCTGCGCCCTCGTCGCCAAATCTTCCGAATCGATGTTTCATGTAGACGATCCAAACCGAGCTTCACCTCGCCCAGGAGGCCGATCATGGTCCGTGTCGCGCTCGCCGTCCGGCTGGTGGCAAAGGCTGGAAAGGAAAACGAAGTCGCCAGGTTCCTGGAGGGCGCCCTGCCCGCGGCGCAAGCCGAGGCGAGAACGCCGGTCTGGTTCGCCTTGCGGTTCGGCCCGCGCGAGTTCGGCATCTTCGACGCCTTCCCCGATGACGCCGCGCGAAAAGCGCACCTCTCCGGCCAGATCGCCGCGGCCCTGATGGCGAAGGCCGCCGAGCTGCTCGCCGAGCCGCCCCGCATCGAGCAGGTCGACGTGCTCGCGGCCAAGGTGACCAGCTAGCGGCTTTCCGCGTGTACATCCAACCACCGGGTGGACGCTTTCCTACATTGATGCAAGCCCGCGAGCCCTCGTAGGGTTTTCCTACGATCGGCGCGCCCCTCCGATGCAACGGACGCCGCCTGGAGGCGTGTTGTCCGGAGCAGGATCGCTCGCCGCATCCTTCGTCCTCGGGGCCGCGCACCCGCACCTGTTCTTCCAGGGTGGCGACGTGCCGGCGCTTCGTTCCGCCGCGCAGACGACCCACCGGGAGATCGCGTCGCACCTCACCCAGATTCTCGCTCAGCATTTCGACGATCCAGCCCCGACCACGACCGATTACGACGACCCGCGCTTCTTCGGGCAGGACGTTTGCGCATGGGCCTTCGGTTATCAGCTGACGGGCGACGCGCGTTACGCCGCACAGGCACAGCTCCGCCTCAAGACGTACCTCACGTGGAGCGACTGGGGATTCGGCGAGATCGCCTCGCTCGGTGAGCCCGATCTGAACATCGGGCATTTCCTCATCGGGGTGTCGTGCGCGTACGATCTGCTCTACACGGTTCTGCCCGATGCCGATCGGAGCGCGATCGGCGCGCGGCTCGCCGCCGAGGCAGACCGGATGTACCTCGGCTGGAACGATGCCTGGTACGTCGACCAGTACCCGCAGAACCACAACTGGATCAATGCGGCGGGAATGGGCCTCGCCGGGCTCGCGCTGCAAGGAGAGGACTCGCGCGCCGGCAACTGGCTGGCGCGCGCGCAGGACGATCTCGGCAAGGTGAAGCTGGTCCTGGGAGCCATCCCGGACGGCTCCTGGCACGAGGGAATCCTGTACCAGGAGTACGGGATCTCGATGTCGCTGCCGTTCTGGATGGCGCTGCGCGCGGGCGGCTCCGACTACACCGACATGGGCATCTTGCGCGGGCTGGGCAGGATGTTCCTCGCCGCGCAGATCCCGGACGTGCCCCGGCAGCAGATCCTGCTGCATGGTGATTTCACCGGATGGCCGCAGGGCGGAATGATCGCCATGCTGCGGTTCGCCGCCGCGCGCTTCCAGGACGGCTTCGCCGAAACGGCGGCGCAGCGCTGGCTAGCCGCCGGCCCTCGCTCGCACCTGCTGCCCGACATGTTCTTCGAGGTGTTCGAGTTCCTCGGCTACGATCCAACCATCGCTGCTGCCGACCCGCACGCGCTGCCGCTCGACACGTATCTCCCTGATCTGCAGGCCGCGGTGCTGCACAGCTCGTGGGACCCGGGCGACCTGGCTTTGGCGTTCAAGGCCGCTCCGTACGGTGGTCGCGCGAACTTCGACCGCATGAAAGCGGGCCGCGAGCCGGGCGGCCATCTCAACTGGGGCCACGATCACAACGACGACATGTCGTTCTGGCTGTGGGGCAACGGCACCTGGTTGGCGCCCGAGGCAGCCGGCTACGACGCCGGGAGCAACACCGGGTATGCAGTCTCCAAACGCGCAAACATGACCGTGTTCCACAACGGGCTCCTGATCGACGGCAACGGCGAATTGGGCGACACGCGTGGCTCGGACGACGAAAGGGCGAACTCCTGGTTCTTCAACCGCGACGCGCAGCCCCTGCTCACGCCGACCGGCACCGCGGACTACGCCGTCGCGGGCGGGCGAGGCGCCTCGCTCTACGGCTCCTCGCTCGGTCTGTCGCGATGGGACCGCATGGTGGTGCTCGCGCGCAAGCGCTACGCGCTGGTCCACGACGACGTAGTGGCAAGCTCGTCGCATACCTACGAGTGGATCTGCCATTTCCTCGACGGCGCCAACGTGGACGCCGCGTCCGGCTGGGTGCAGGGGCTGGGCCGCAACGGGATGTCCCTGGGGGTGCGGGTCGTCTCGCCGCCATCCTGGACGGCGACGACCGGAACGCAGAGCGAGAACCTGACCTTCCTCTTCGAGCCGGACAACTCGATCTCCTACGTGCGCATCCGGCCGTCCGCGGCGTCAGCCGCGGCGCAATTCCTCACCGCGCTGTTGCCGGTGCAGACGTCGGCCTGGAGCTCTCGGATGCGGATCGATCCGCTCTCGGCAACCGATACGGGCGCCGGCACGGTGATTGCGCCGGGGAGCGACCTCGAGGAGCGCTGGATTTTCGGTACGCAGGGGGTGGACGCCAAGGCGGCGGGGGACCTGGCGCTGACGGCGTCGCTCGCCGGCATGGTGGGGCGGAATGCCGGCGCGCCCATTCGCGCGCTATTGATCGGGCCGGGAATCCTCATGGACCAGGACGGCTCGCGGCTCTTGCTGGCGAGCCAATCGGCGCGCAGCATCGAGGCTGACCTCCAGGGCGGCAAGCTCGCCGTGACCGGCGACGGAATCGCCGACTTCCAGGCCTTCGCGCCCGGCGTCACGTCGGTGACGCGAATCGCATGGAGGCGAGCTTCACGTTCACCTCGAGCGGTGACGGAACGACCTTCTCGTGTAAGCTCGATTCGAGCGCCGCCGCCCCGTGCACGAGCCCCGTCACGTATGGCGGGCTCGCCGACGGGAGCCACACCTTTGCCATCACGGCGCGAGATGCGATGGGGAACGTCCCGGCCCCGGCATCGTTCACATGGATGGTCGACACCACGGCCCCGGCGGTGTCACTCGCGTCGGGTCCGTCCGCGCGCACCAGGGACACGACCGCGACGTTCAGCTTCTCCTCGAGCGAACCGGGCTCGACGTTCTCCTGCAAGCTCGATGCGCGCGAAGCGGCGCCGTGCACGAGCCCGGCGACGTACGCCCCGCTCGTCGACGGCAGCCACCTCTTCACGGCAACGGCGACGGACCCGGCAGGAAATGTTTCCGCGGCGTCGTCGTTCGCGTGGACGATCGATACGACGCCACCGCACGCCACCATCGTCTCGGGACCGCCGCCGCTGACGAACCAGACGACCGCGGTATTTGCGTTCTCCTCCATCAAGGCGGGCTCCGCGTATTTCTGCAAGCTCGACGGCGGGGCCGGAGTAGACAGCTGCAGCAACCCGTTCACCCTGTCCGGCCTCGCGGACGGCGGCCACACCCTGGCCGTGCGGGCCAGCGATGAGCTCGGCAACCTGGACCCGGTGCCGGCGACCCACGTGTGGGCGGTAGACACGGTGCGCCCGGTG
>VBKO01000562.1 GCA_005888115.1 Deltaproteobacteria bacterium | reverse complement strand
TTGTTCCTTCACGACCGCGCTCTGGCTTGCAAGCTGAGAACGCGAGTACGTGACCTTGACGGGGTTACCGGCCTTGTCCTTCCCCTCGTACGAGATCTGGTCCGTCTTGGGCTCCCAGACCCACGAACGGGAGAGTTTCAGCTTCAGCGCGGCCAAATCGATGTTGAACGTGTAGCGGATCGCGTCGATCTGACTAAACGAGTCGAGACCATAGGTCTTGGCAATCTGGTCGGCGATGGCCGGGCGCTGCTGCGCCGACACAGGTGCCGGCGGACAAAGCACTCCGATCAACAGAACACCGATCACGGGGACGCGGCTCGCTTTCGTCATGGGCGGCCTCCTTCGGCGGCATACTGATGTCCTGGAACAGCTCAGCAGAGGTCTCTTTCCGCTGCGGGAGCTGCCTCCGCTGACGCTTCGAGCACGTCAGCGATCTCTGGAGTTACGTGGGATGAGCCCCAACGCGCGCAACGCGGGTACGTTCTCGCGGATGTCGTCGGTGAGATCGGCGGCGATGATCCCACTGGGCTGCGGCCGGGAGCGACGCGGACGCAAGACCCGTTCTGGGGTGACGATGAGGTCCACGCGGAAGTCGTGCCCGGTCTCGGGCAGTGCGCCGCGAACGATCTGGAGAGGGTGGACAGTCGTCGCGACGCGGGTGGAGTCGTCGATGCACCCCACCGCACGGCAAAGGGCGTACTCCAGATCGGAATAGCCGCCGCCTTTTCCGATCCGCGCGCCAGTGCGGGAGACAGCGACCGATCCGGCGACGACGAGGTCGAGGTGCGGGAGCTCGCGGGGATCGACGGCGCGGCCGGCCTTGGCTGCGCCTCCGATCGAGGCGGCCGCACGCATATCCCGCAGCCGCCGCGGATCGAGCTCCCAGAAGCAGCGTGCCTGGCGCAGCCGTGGAACCGCCATGTAGACCACCTTGCCTTCGCGGAGCGCTCGAAGCCGCACGTACCGTTGCGGAGCATCGGGATTGCACTTGATGACCTCCGCGGCCTGCCACACGTCGGTGGCCGCAAGCGAATCCGCCGCAGCGGATGCTCCCACGAAGTTCGGAATGCGTCCGCGCGCTCCGGGGAATGCGGCGGCACGCTGGTCCTCCAAAAGAGTCCAGATGCGATTGCGGA
The DNA here is from genome assembly GCA_005888115.1 of Deltaproteobacteria bacterium. GTDB lineage: Bacteria > Myxococcota > Myxococcia > Myxococcales > 40CM-4-68-19 > VBKO01. The sequence goes on along the minus strand of VBKO01000562.1, from coordinate 145 downwards.
TCGCTTCCTTACGCTCGTCCAACGCCCGCATCTTAGCGTCCAGGATCGGCAGGGATAGACCTCGCGCGCTGGAGGCGAATCAAATGGACGATGACCGGCTTCTCGATCCTGTGGTGAAGGCAGCGTTCAACGCCCTGAACGCCGG
>VBKO01000234.1 GCA_005888115.1 Deltaproteobacteria bacterium | reverse complement strand
ATTTCAACTCGACGACGACGGCACTTTCGACGACGAGATCCAAGCGATAGCCGCAGTCGAGGTTGACCTGCTTGTACCGGAGCGGCAGTGGCTTTTCTCGTTCCGTGCGTAATCCCCGAGATTGAAGCTCGTAATCAAGGCAGGCGGCGTACGCCGATTCGAGCAGTCCGGGCCCTAACGCCCGATGCACCTCAATCGCCGCCCCGATGATCCGCTCAGTCAATTTCTCGAACCCGAGCATCTCCGCGCCCTCCGCGTCTCCGCGGTGATCTTTTAGCCCACCCGTCTGACACTGAAAGGCGAGAAGGCGGCGAGGCCATGGGGCCTGCCGCCTTCTGGGGGAAGCGCGATGAGGAGGACTACCGCTTTTCGGGTTCGTCCTTCTTCTTTTCCTTCTTCTGCTTGGCGGGCTTCTCGGCCTTTTCGGCCTTTGCGGAAGGCTCGGCCTTGGCGGCCTTCTTGGCCGGCTTCTTCTCCGGTTCGGCGGGCTTGTCCTCGGCCTTCGACTTTTCCACCAGCTCGAGGATGGCCATCGGCGCGTTGTCGCCGACGCGGTTCTGCACGTGGACGATGCGCGTGTACCCGCCCGGGCGGGTCTTGAAGCGCGGCGCGATGGAGTCGAACAGCTTCGCCAGCGCCGCCTGATCGCGGACGGTGCGGTGCACGTTGCGCCGGGCCGCGAGCGTCCCCAGGCGCGCCTTGGTGATGATCTTCTCCACCACGCGGCGCGCTTCCTTCGCCTTGGCGGTCGTGGTCCGGATGCTCTCGCTCAGGATCACGCTGCGCACCAGGTTGTCGAGGAGCGCCCTGCGGTGGCTCGTGTTCCGGCTCAGCTTGCGGCCGGTGTTCATGTGGCGCGACATCGTTCGCTCTCCCTCGAGGTTACTGCTTGAGCATCGGCGCCGGCGCGGTAGGCGCCTTGGGCGGCCAGTTCTCCAGCTTCATGCCCAGGGAGAGCCCCATCTCGGCGAGGATCTCCTTGATCTCCTTCAGCGACTTGCGGCCGAAGTTCTTCGTCTTCAGCATCTCGGCCTCGGTCTTCTGCACCAGGTCGCCGATGGTCTTGATGTTCGCGTTCTGCAGGCAGTTGGCCGAGCGCACCGAGAGCTCCAGCTCGTCGACCGAGCGGAAGAGGTTCTCGTTCAGCTTCTCCTCCGCCTTGACCGGCGTCTCCAGCGGCGCGGGCTCCTGCGTCTCGTCGAAGTTGATGAAGATCGACAGCTGCTCCTTGACGATCTTCGCCGCGTAGGCCACCGCATCGGCCGGCGAGACGCTGCCGTTGGTCCACAGCTCGAGCGAGAGCCGGTCGTAGTCGGTGACCTGGCCGACGCGCGCGTTGGTGACCTGGTAGTTCACCTTCTTGATCGGGCTGAAGAGCGAGTCCACCGGGATCACGCCGATCGGCGCGCCCGCCACCTTGTTCCGCTCCGCCGGCACGTAGCCGCGGCCGCGCCGCGCGGTCATCTCCATGCGCACGCGCCCGCCCTCGCTGATGGTGAAGAGGTGGTGGCCGGGGTTCAGCACCTCGACGTCCTGATCGACGATGATGTCGCCCGCCTTCACTTCCTTGGGCCCCTCCACCTCGATGCGGATCGTCTTCTCTTCCTGCGTGTGCATGCGCAGCAGGACTTCCTTGAGGTTCAGGATGATGTCCGTCACGTCCTCGGCGACGTTGGGGATGGTGGTGAACTCGTGCTCCACGCCCTCGACGCGGATGGAGGTGATCGCCGCGCCCTGCAACGAGGACAAGAGCACGCGGCGGAGCGCGTTCCCCAGCGTGATGCCGAAGCCGCGCTCGAGCGGCTCGGCGACGAACTTGCCGTACGTGTCGGTGAGGGACTCCTGATCGACGGACAGCCCGCGCGGCTTGATCAGCTCGCGCCAGTTCTTGGTCATCAAAGCGTCTGCCACTGTTGCTTCTCCTTTTTGCGGCGCCGCCCTGCTCCCGGACGATTCCGGGCTCCATCGGATCGTGCACCGCGTGCTTCTTCCGTACCGCTTACTTCGAGTAGAGCTCGACGATCAGCTGCTCCTGGATGGGCATGGTGATGTCGTCGCGCGAGGGCTGCGCCTTGACCGTGCCCTTGAACGCCCCCTTGTCCAGCTCGAGCCAGGCGGGCACGCCGCGGCGCTCCACCGCCTCCAGCGCCTCGTTGATGCGCACCACCTTGGTGCTCTTGTCCTTGACCGCGATCTCGTCGCCGACTTTGACCTGGAAGGAGGGGATGTTCACCTTCCTGCCGTTCACGCGGAAGTGGCCGTGCCGCACCAGCTGCCGCGCCTCCGCGCGGGTGTCGGCGAAGCCGAGCCGGAAGACGACGTTGTCGAGGCGCTGCTCGAGGAACTGGAGCAGGTTCTCGCCGGTCTTGCCCTTGGCCGCCGAGCCGCGCGCGTAGTACCCGCGGAACTGCGTCTCGAGCAGCCCGTAGAGGCGCTTCACCTTCTGCTTCTCGCGCAGCTGCACGCCGTACTCGGAGAACTTGGCGCGGCCCTGGCCGTGCTGGCCCGGCGGGTACGGACGGCGCTCGATGGCGCACTTGTCCGTGTAGCAGCGGTCGCCCTTCAGGTACATTTTCAAGTTTTCGCGCCGGCAGATGCGGCAGGAGCTTTCGGTATAGCGAGCCATCGTCTTTGCGTCCTTCTATACGCGGCGGCGCTTGGGCGGCCGGCAACCGTTGTGCGGGATGGGCGTGATGTCGCGGATGAGCGAGACCTTGAGCCCCGCGGCGGCCAGCGCACGCAGCGCCGACTCACGGCCCGCGCCCGGGCCCTTCACCAGGACGCTCACGTTCTTGAGGCCGTGCTCCATCGCCTTGGCGGCCGCGTCGCCCGCCGCCACCTGCGCCGCGAACGGCGTCGACTTGCGCGAGCCCTTGAATCCGCGCGCGCCGGCCGAGGACCAGCTGAGCACGTTCCCGCTCACGTCGGTGATGGTGATGATCGTGTTGTTGAACGTGCTCTGGATGTAGACGATGCCCGTCTGCACGTTCTTCTTCGTCTTCTTCTTGCCCTTCTTCGGCGTGGGCGCCGTCGTGCCGGCCGCGCCGGCGGGGGCTGGAGTCGTGGCGGGCTTCTGCTCTTCGGCCATGTGCGGTTATGTCCTCGTCGGAAATCGGTTACGCCTTCGGCGGCGGAGCGGCCACGGCGCGGCGGACGATCCCGCGCTTCGGGCCCTTGCGGGTGCGGGCGTTGGTGTGCGTGCGCTGGCCGCGCACGGGCAGGCCTTTGCGGTGGCGCAGGCCGCGGTAGCAGCCCAGGTCCATCAGGCGCTTGATGTTCAGGCTCACCTCGCGGCGGAGGTCACCCTCGACCTTGTAGCTCTGCTCGAGACTCTCGCGGATCCGGTGGACCTCGTCGTCGGTCAGGTCCTTGGTCCGCCGGGTCGGATCGATCTGGGCCAGGGCGCAGACCTTCCGCGCGCTGGTGTTGCCGATCCCGTACAGGTACGTGAGCGAGATCTGGATCTGCTTCTCACGGGGAAGGTCGACTCCGGAAATTCGCGCCATTCGTTACCCCTGCCTCTGCTTGTGGCGTGGATTCGCGGCGCAGATCACGCGCACCACGCCCTTGCGGCGGATCACCTTGCACTTCACGCAAATCTTCCTCACCGAAGCACGGACCTTCACGGCTTCCTCCAGAACCCATGGAAATACTGGAACAACCGAGCATTTCGCGCCCTTCCGCGCCGCACCCCGACTGCCGCCTCGACAGCGGCTGGGGCCTCCCCGGCGAGGAGGGACCGGTGCTGATAACAGGGGCGCCGCGCAGTGTCAAGGAAGCGAGGCGCCGGCTGCGAGGCGCCCGGTCGCCTGCCCGGCAGGCGTCAGCGATGCCGCGTCGCCACCTTGACCCAGGTGCACTGCTTGGGTCCGGTAAACGCCGCTACCCACACCTGCATCGACGGGGAGAGCAGTCCCGGCCGCACGTCGAGGAGCGACTCCCCCTTCTGCAGCACCACGGAAGGGCCCGGGCCGCGGCAATCATCCTTGGGCTTGTTGCGGGCAGCGATGGCGTCGCCGAGCAGCACCGGATGCGAGGCGTTGCTCGTCACTACCGAGCTGACGTTTTCCTTCACCTTGTGGACGGTGGCGGCGAGCGAGCCCGCGGAGGCGGCCAGCGCGGCCGCGTCTATCCGTTCGGCGGTCAGCGAGATCGTCTGCGCCTCCTCGCTGCCCTGCACGGTGTACGTGACCCGCACCTCGTCGAGCTCTACCGGCTCGGCCCAGGACGGAAGGAGCCGCCCGGGCAACACGAACTGCCGGAACTCGCACGAGGCAAGCTTGTCCTGCTGGGTCCCGCGCTCCCACTTGCCGTCCGGCGGGCCGTAGCGCAGCGAGCTGATCGCGCACGCCCTCTCGCCCGGGACGGGCAGCTCGAAGAGCACCGCCCAGGGGAGCACGTAGGCATGGCCCGCGGCAGCCGCGGCGGCGAGGAGCGCGATCACGGCCGGGTCAGCACCTCCGGCCCTGTCTCGGTGACGGCGATGGTGTGCTCGAAGTGCGCCGAATACTTCCCGTCGCGAGTCACCACGGTCCACCCGTCGCCCAGGGTACGCGTCTCGTGCGTGCCGATGTTGATCATCGGCTCGACCGCCAGCACCAGCCCCGCGCGCAGGCGCGGGTTCGGCTGCCCGCGGCCCCACAGGGCGGGCCCGTAGTTGGGGACCTGCGGGTCCTCGTGCGGCCGCTTGCCGATGCCGTGGCCGACGTAATCGCGGACGATGCCGTAGCCGTGCGGAGCGACCACCGCCTCGACGGCGGCGCCGATGTCGGAGATCCGGTTGCCGACGACCATCGCGCGGATTCCCGCCTCCAGGCTCTCGCGCGTCACTTCCAGGAGCTTGTGCGCCTCTGCCGACACCTTCCCGACCGGGACGGTGCGCGCCGAGTCGCCGTACCAGCCCCGTACCACGGCGCCATGGTCGAGCTTCACCAGATCGCCGTCCAGAAGCTTCCGCTTGCCCGGGATGCCGTGGACCACCTGGTCGTTGACGGAGATGCAGATGTGCTTGGGGAAGCCGTACAGGTCCTTGAAGGCGCAAGTGGCCCCGCGCTTCTCGGTTTCGCGCTTGGCGGCCTGGTCCAGCTCCTCGAGGGTGATCCCCGGCTCGACCAGCTTCTCCAGCTCCTCGAGCACCTGGTAGACGACGAGCCCCGCCTCGCGCATCACGGCGATCTCGTCGGAAGTCTTCAGCTCGATGCCCATTACGGGTTCGCAGGCCCCGTGGTGAGGTTGTCCCGGAGCGACGACACGATCCGGCCCTCCACTTCGTCGGGGGTACCCACGCCCTCGATGGTGCGCAGGACTCCACGCGGTTTGTAGTAGTCGGTCAGGAGCGCTGTCTTGTTTTCGTATTCGGCCAGGCGGCGGCGGACTGCCTCGGGCTTGTCGTCCGGGCGTTGGACGAGCGGCGTGTCGTCCCGGTCGCAGAGGCCGGGCCGCTTGGGCGGGTTGGTGCGCAGGTGGTAGACCGAGCCGTCCTTCGGGCAATTGAGGCGCCCGCTCAGGCGGTCGACCAGGACGTCTGTGGGAACGTCCAGGTTCAGCACGTAGTCGATCTTGCGGCCGCGGCGCGCCAGCATCTCGTCGAGCGCGGTGGCCTGGGCGACGGTGCGGGGAAAGCCGTCGAGCAGGAACCCGCGTTCCGCCTCGGGGCGGGCGAGCGCCTCGTCGACGATGCCGTTCACCACCTCGTCCGGGACGAGCTTGCCCGCGTCCATCAGCGCGTTGGCCTGCTTGCCCAGCGGCATCCGATCGGCGACGGCGCGGCGCAGGATGTCGCCGGTGGAGAGCTGCGGGATCGCGAATCGCCGCGCCAGGCGCTGCGCCTGCGTGCCTTTCCCCGCTCCAGGTGGACCCAGGAAGATGAGGTTGAGCACGCGTCAGGCCCTCGGCGCCTCTACGCCGCGGCGGGCGCACCGGTGACGTCCCGGCGCCCGCGGATGCGCGGACCGCGTGGGCCCGTGAAGCCCTCGTAGTGTCGCGTGATGAGGTGGCTCTCGATCTGCTGCACGGTATCCAGGGCGACGCCCACCACGATGAGGAGCGCGGTGCCGCCGAACTGGAACGGCACGTTGTACTTGGTGATGAGGATCGACGGCAGCACGCACACCGCCGACATGTAGAGGGCGCCACCAAAAGTAATCCGGCTGAGCACGTGGTCGATGTACTCGGCCGTCTTCTTGCCAGGGCGGATGCCGGGAATGTAGCCGCCGTACTTCTTCAGATTGTCGGCGACGTCGACGGGGTTGAAGGTCACCGCTGTATAGAAATACGCGAAGAAGATGATCCCGACGACGTAGAGGCCATCGTAAATCCAGCCGCCGCGCTGCATGGCGTCGGCGAACGGCTTGAAGGCCGGGATCCAGGTCGCGAGCGTGGCGGGAAAGAGCAGGATCGAGCTGGCGAAGATGGGCGGGATGACGCCGGCCATGTTCACCTTGAGAGGAAGGTGCGTGCTCTGGCCGCTGAAGGTCTGCTTGCCGACCACGCGCTTGGCGTAGTGCACCGGGATCTTCCGGTACGCGCGCTCGACGAAGGTGATCACCGCGATGGTGACC
>VBKO01000559.1 GCA_005888115.1 Deltaproteobacteria bacterium | reverse complement strand
CGCCTATTCGAGGACGGCCGACGACACCGACGGCGCGCCGGTCAAGCCGTTGCCCGTCGAGCTCGCCGATCTGGCCCTGGCTGCGGTCGCGGAAGCTTACGGACCGGAGAGCGCAGCCTCCTACGCACCGGACGCGGCGATCGTGAACCTCTACGCCTCGGGAGCGCACCTCGGGCTGCATCTCGACGGCGAGGAGCCCAGCGATGCTCCGGTCGTCACCCTCAGCCTTGGCGACAGCTGCGTGTTCCGGTTTGCGGGCGTCGGCCGGCGCAATGGCCCCTTCACCGACGTCGAGCTCCGCTCCGGCGATCTCCTCGTCTTCGGCGGGCCGAGCCGGCGCATCTATCACGGCGTCCCCAAGGTGCTCGAGGGGACGGCGCCTACGAGCCTCGGCCTTCCCCCGGGCAGGGTGAGCATCACCCTGCGGGAGACCGGACTGTGAACGGCGCCATTCGCGCGCTGCCGCATTCAGGGCGCCGAGGAGCTGAGGCCTTGCAGGTTGCCAGGCGCGTGGCGGGACTCGACTGGACCGCGATCTGCCGGGGCCTCGACGACCTTGGCTCCTCGCTCACGGGTCCCGTCCTCGGGCCGCCGGAGTGCAAGGGGATCGCGGAGCTCTACGGCGACGATCGCCGTTTTCGCTCGACCATCGACATGGCCCGCTACCGGTTCGGACAGGGTCAGTACCGCTATTTCGACCGACCGCTGCCGAAGCTGGTCGCGGAGCTGCGGGCCGCGTTCTGGCCGCATCTCTTGCCGATCGCCAGGGCGTGGGCGGGACGCCTGGGGCAGCCTGCGCCATGGCCGGACAGCCTCGACGACTGGATCGAGCTTTGCCATGACGCGGGGCAGACCCGGCCTACGCCGCTCCTCCTCCGCTACGGGCCGGGCGACTGGAACGCCTTGCACCGCGACCTCTACGGCGAGCTTGTGTTCCCGCTGCAGGTCGTCATCGGCCTCGACCAGCCGGGTGTGGATTACACGGGCGGAGAATTCATCACGCTCGAGCAGCGGCCCCGCGCCCAGTCGCGCGGGACCACGAGCTCCATCGCCCAAGGTCAGGGCCTCGTCTTCACAACCCGGGACCGGCCGGTGCCGTCGCGCCGGGGGTGGTCCGCGGCGCCGATGCGCCACGGAGTCAGCGTGCTGCGCTCCGGCCGCCGTCACACCCTCGGTCTCGTTTTCCATGACGCCCGATGACCGCACCGCGGCAGCGAGCGGCGCGACCGTTCGAGGAGATCGTCGCCGAGCATGGCGCCCTGGTGATGCGCGTGTGCCGGGCGCTGGTGGGGCCCGTGGACGCCGCCGACGCCTGGTCGGAGACGTTCCTGTCGGCCCTGCAGGCGTATCCAAGGCTGCCAGCGGGCAGCAACATCCGGGGGTGGCTCGTCACCATCGCCCATCGGAAGGCGATCGATCAGCTCCGGGGCGCCGCGCGAAGGCCCGAACCGGCGCGCGAGCTGCCCGAGGTGGCCGTCCCCGAGCCAGCGTCGGCGGATGACGACGAGCTCCGCGCCGCTCTGGACGCCCTGCCGCCCAAGCAGCGCGGCGCAGTGATCTACCGGTATCTCGCCGAGCTCTCGTACGCCGAGGTCGGCGAGCTCCTGGGTTCCAACGCCACCGCTGCCCGGCGAAGCGCGGCGGATGGCATCGCAAGCCTTCGCAAGCGTCTTTCGAAAGGAACGTCATGACCACCGACAAGCAGATCATCGATCGCGTCGCGCAGGGACTTGCCGGCTCCTCCGCCGGATTCGACACCGACGGCAGACTGCATGGCCGGCTCGCCGCGCTGGCGGAGCGGCAGGGACTGCTCGACGTGTCGTACCGCACCATCGACAGCCCGCTCGGGCCGCTGCTCCTGGCGGCGACCGGGAAGGGCCTCGTGCGGGTGGCGTTCAGCCGCGAAGATCATGAGTCCGTCCTTTCCCGCCTCGCGACCGACATCAGCCCGCGGATCCTCCGCACGCCCCGGCGGCTCGACAAGGCGGCGCGCCAGCTCGAGGAGTACTTCGCCGGTAAGCGACGCGCATTCACCGTGCCGGTCGATCTGCAGCTCGCCCACGGGTTCCGTCGCTCGGTGCTCCTGCACCTGCGCGACATTCCTTACGGCGAGACGCAGAGCT
>VBKO01000233.1 GCA_005888115.1 Deltaproteobacteria bacterium | reverse complement strand
CTGCGAGTAGTCGATGTCCCCCTCGGGATGATCGATGCGGTGCGCACCGATGGCGGCGATCAGCGCGCGGCGGAACTCGCGGCGCTCCTCGCCTCCGGACAGGACGATGCCCTCGGTCTGGACCATCAGGTCCTCGTCGGGCCGCTCCATCTCGCCGGTGACCTTGTTGCGCACGCGCTCGCCGCGCGTCCACGCCAGCACGTGCCCGACGTAGCGCTCGAACAGCTCGCGGTACTGCTTCTCGCTCACCAGCCCCATCGCGTCGCGCACCTCGTCGTCGAGCACGTCGAGGTACTCGTTCTCCACCACGCGCACGAACTCCTCGTGGTCGTGGTAGCCGTCCACCACCTCCTGCTGCAGGAATTCGTAGACGGACTTGTCCTTGGTGAGCGCGGACAGCTCTTCGAGGATGGCCTGCGGGGTGAGGCACTTGTACTGCGCGTTCTGCGCGGCGTTGGTGATCACCGTCTTCAGCTCGCGCGCGGAAGCGCCGGTGCGGCCCTCGTAGTTCGGGTACGAGTCCGACTCCTTCCACAGGTCCTGCAGGTGCTTCTTCAGCTCCTTGGCGTGGCTGCCGCCCAGCCGGTCGGGCGTCTCGCCGTGGTCGTAGAGCTTCACCTTTTCCAGCGGCGTGAGGTGGTCGACGAGCTTGCGCAGCTCGCCCTTGTAGCGGTCGGTGACCGGCTTCTTGAGCCGGGTGAGCACCGCCCATTCCGCCGCCACCCATGATGCGTGCGGGGCGATGTGCTTGCCTACCGTCTCCTGCAGTCGGAACTCGTAGACCTGCCGCTCTTCGCTGACCGTCCGCAGGTAGGGCACGCGGACCAGCTCGATGCGACCCTTGAACGAGGCGAAGTCGCTCATCTCCTTGAATGCCGAGAGGTGCTTCTCGTTCGTCGAGGCGATGAGCGCGCAGTCGAGGTGCAGCAGGAAGTGGCTCATGCGCGCCACGCCGGTTTCGACGGTGCCGAGCAGATACTTGTAGTGCTCGAGCGGGCGCTTGAGGAGGTCGCTGAACTCGATCACGCCGCGGTTCCCCGCCACCAGCGGTCCGTACGGCTCGAACAACGCCAGGTTCTGCAGCGCGCCGGGCAGCGCGCCGTGGCTGCGGTCGTGGGTGACCTGCCGGTAATCGGCGTCGACCGCCATCTGCGGCTCGACCGTCACCGCGCCGGCCATGTATCGGCGCGAGATGTAGAAGCGCTCCACCTGCACGTGACGCAGCACCTTCAGCACGTCGCCGTTGTAGGACTGAAGCAAAGCCGCGTAGATCTGCCGGCACTTGTGGCACAGCTCGCCTTCCAGGATCCCCGCGGAAAGCTGGAAGGTATCGTCAGGCTTGGTGCTCTCGCGGACCACGCGCTGCCGCTCGCTGCGCGGCAGGAGGAAGAGCGGGTGGTCCTTCAGCTCGCAATGGATGCGGGCGTCGACCTGCTCACCCTCGAGGTGCGCGTAGCTCTCCACGCGCGGCCCGCCGTTCTTCGTCTCGCCGAATCCGATCGATCCCTTGACCAGCTTCTCGCTGGGGAAGATCCAGTTGAACCGGTAGAGCTGGCCCTCCTCCTTGCGGGAGTAGTCCTCGAGGGCGCGCTGGATGGCGGCCACGATGCTGCTCTTCGCGCTGCCGTTCGGCCCGTGCAGCAGGATGAGCTTGTTCATCCGACCTGCGCGCACGAAGCCCGACAGGATCCGGTAGATCGCGTTCTGCACTTCCTCCTGCCCGCAGATGGGCGCGCCGCCCTCTCCTTCCTGCGAGGAGTTGGCCCCCTGATCGAACGGCCGGTCGAAGAGCTTGAAGCGCCGCACGGGCCCGCTCGAGCGCTGGACGGTCTCGCTGCCGTAGAAATCGAAGCAGTCGCGGATGTACTGGGCGGCGTCGCGCGCGTGCACGCGCGGCCGCTCGAAGTACGCCTCCATGTACTCCTGGAAGGCGAGGATCGTCTTGTTGCGCAGGAACGACTGCTGGACCTGCTCGCCTACATTCTGAAGGTAGCGGAGCGAGTCCACCATGCTACTCTACCTCCCCGATGAGCAAGATCATCGGTATCGACCTCGGCACGACGAATTGCTGCGCGGCCATCGTCGAGAAGGAAGCGCAGGTCAAGCTCATTCCATACAAAGGCGGCGATTTCATCATTCCGTCAATCTTTGCGATCGACGACAAGGGCAACGAGCTCATCGGCCACGAGGCCAAACGCCAGTGGCAGCTCAACCCACGCAACACGGTCTATGCGGCCAAGCGCCTCGTGGGGCGCTCGTTCAGCAGCGACGTCGTCGTTTATATGCAGCAGAAGGCCGCATACGAGATGAAGCCGGGCGAGCGGAACGACGTGGTGCTCGACGTCGGTCACAAGCATTTCCGCCTGGCGGAGATCAGCGCGAAGATCCTCAACAAGATTCGTGGAGTAGCACAGGACTATCTGGGCGAGAAGGTGACTCGCGCGGTGGTCACCGTGCCCGCCTACTTCACCGACCGGCAGCGGCAGGCGGTGAAGGACGCCGGCAAGATGATCCAGCTCGAGGTGGTCCGGATCATCAACGAGCCCACCGCCGCGGCGCTCGCCTACGGCATCGGCAAGAGCCTGCACGAGACGGTGGTGATCTATGACCTGGGCGGCGGCACCTTCGACGTGTCGATCATCGAGATCCGCGGCCGCGTCTTCGAGGTGAAGGCGACCGGCGGCGACATCTTCCTCGGGGGCCTCGACTTCGACCAGGCGATGATCCAGCACGTGCTCAAGGACTTCGTGAAGCAGCACGGGATCGATCTCGCATCCGATCCGGTTGCCATGCAGCGGATCAAGGACCTCGCCGAGCGGGTGAAGATCGATCTTTCTTCGCGGGAGCAGGCGCCCTTCAACGTGCCGTTCGTCACCATGACGGCGCAGGGCCAGCCGCTGAACATCGACTTCGTCTTCACCCGCAAGCTGCTCGAGGAGCTGACCGCGCCGCTGGTCGACCGCACCCTCGAGATCCTCCACCGCGTCATGAACGACGCGCAGCTCGACCCGGCGCGCGTCGACGAGCTTTTGCTGGTCGGCGGGCAGACGCGCATGCCCATCGTCCAGAAGCGGCTCACCAAGATTTTCGGCAAGGCGCCCTCGAAGGGTGTGCATCCGGACGAGGCGGTGGCCATCGGCGCCGCGCTCTACGCGAACTCGCTGGAGGACAACTCCAACCTGCGCTTGCAGCTCCTCGACGTGATCCCGATGGCCATCGGCCTGGAGAAGGCGGGGGGCGAGTTCCACACCGTATTTCCGCGCAACGCCGCCATCCCCAACGCCAAGGCGATCGAGGCGACCACGAGCTATGACGGCCAGACCGAAGTCGCCATGCGCATCTTCCAGGGCGACGCTTCGCACGTCTCGCACAACGAGCTGCTCGGCGACTTCCTCTTCAGCGGGCTCAAGCCCGGCCGCGCCGGCAAAGCGCGGCTGGAGATCACCTTCGACGTCAACATCGAGGGGATCCTGACCATGAGCGCCAGGGACCTGGAGACGGGCAAGCAGATGAAGACCACCGTGCGGGTCACTCAGCACTGAAAGGCGGCTTGCGGCTTGCCGCGTCCGGCTTGCGGAAATGCTCGTCTTTCGTGAGGGCGCGCCGCCGCTCGACGCTGGCGAGGTTCATCGATCAGCCGCCGTAGCCGACCTGCATGCACATCCGGGTCTGACCGCGTACTGGCTGAAGCGGGATCTCTCGCGCGAGCACCGGCCGCCAGCGCACGGCTACAACCCTCTCCGGCAGCAGCTCGATCTGCCCCGGATGATCCAGGGTGGGCTTCGGCTGCTCACCGCGTGCGTGTACGCGCCGACGGTGCCGCCCTTCCCTCGCCCGTTCGGCGCCGCGCTCGGCGCGATGCAGTTCGTCGAGGATCTCTGCGCCCGCGCGCCTTCGAGCGCGGCGGTGGCCGGTCGCGGGCAGGTGCGCGAGGTGCTCGCCTCGGGGCGTATGGCGGTCATCCATGCCGCCGAGGGCGGGCATCACCTCGAGGGATCGCTGGAGAAGCTGGAGCAGCTCGCCGCGCGCGGACTGCGCTACCTGACGCTCACGCACTTCGTGCACAACGGCATCGCGCAACCCGCGCCCCTCGGACCGTTCTCCGCCTTCCGAGGTCCGCCGGGCTTGACCCATCTCGGCAGGCGCGTGGTGAAGAGGTGCGAAGAGCTGCGCGTGCTGATCGACGTCTCGCACTGCTCCGACCGGTCCTTCGCGGACGTCGCCGCGATCGCCACCCGCCCCTTGCTCGCGACGCACACCGGGTTCCGGCGCTTCCACGACACCGAGCGGAACCTCTCCGACGAGCAGTTGCGGACGGTCGCCCGCACCGGGGGCCTGGTGGGCGTGATCACCTGGTCGTGGCTGCTGCGGCCGCGCGGCCTGGTCGCGGACGTGGAGGACCTCGCCGACGCCGTGGTGCACGGCGCGCTCGTCGCCGGGCCCGAGCACGTCGGCATCGGCACCGACTTCGACGGCTACGTCTGGAGCGCCCGCCGCATCCGCGAAGCGCGCCACTACCCGGCGATCACCGACGCGCTCTCTCGCCGCGGCTTCAGCCAGGCGGAGCTGCGCGGCATCCTCGGGGGCAACTACCTCCGCGTACTCGCCGAGGAGTGACTGGGTAGGTTCCCGTTAGCCCTCCGCCGGGAGGCGCTCCTGCCCGAACGCCGCGCTCTCCTCGACCTCCGAGGGATGCGCGGCGGCGTGCGCGGCAGCGGCGATCTGCCGGCGCCGGAAGCGGAGCAAGAACAGCCCGCCCATCACCACCGTCGGGAAGATTTGCAGCGCGTGCAGTCCGAGGGCGAAGGCGGCCGCGTGATCGCGCTCGCCTCCCAGCGCCACCAGCGCAAAGCCCGCGCCGAGCTCGAAGTTCCCCAGGTTCGCGGGCGGCGCGGGGATGGCCAGGGCGAGGTTGACTCCGAAGAGCACAGCCATCGCCGGCGCGACGCCGTGCGGCAGGTGGAACGCCGCCAGCGCGACCATGGTGGTCGCGATCTCGAGTGTCCAGGCGGCGACCGCCGCCGCGAACGCGCCCAGCGCCGCGCGTGGAGTGCGCAGGCCGACGAGTCCGCCGCGCAGCCGGAGCACCACCTCCATCAGCTTCCCGGGCGGATGGAGGCGTTGCGAGGGCTTGCGGGCCAGGCGCAGCATCACCGCGAGGAGCGCGCCGGCGACGAGGACGCCGCTCCAGACCACGACGCGCGTCCAGATGGGGACCGGGAGGAGGAACGGCAGCGTGGCGGCGAGCAGGAGCATCACCACCCCGTTGACCGTATGGTCGATGGCGACGGTCCCCAGGGCCACGGCACGCGAGAGCCCGGCCGACCGAGCCAGCAGCTCGATGCGCACCGCCTCGCCGGCGCGCATCGGAAGCACTGCGCTCGCCGCGTAGCCGACGTAGGCGCAGGAGAGGACGGTGAGGACCGGCAGCGGTCTGACCGCGCGGACCAGCGAGTACCACCGCAAGCCTTGGAGCGCCGTGCAGGGCACCCAGAGCAGCACGGCCGCGAGCAGCAGCGCGGGCTCGGCGGATCGGAACGCCTCGCGGACTGCGTGCCAGCGCAGGTTGCGCGCGAAGACGGCCACGCAAGCGATCACCACCACCCACACGGCGATGCGCCCGGCGAGGAGCAAGCGTTGGCGGCGGGAGCTCACGCCCCCCGATCTACTGCCTCTCGGGCTCCCGCGCTCCGTTCAAGGGCTGGGCGTGTGGCCGACCGGACGACCCGCGCTCGTCGCGTTCGACCCGCGGCGCCGGCGCCAAACGTGCACCGGACGGGCGGACCGCCGGCGCGGAAGGGCGCACAGGCTGCGCCACGGGAGCGACCGGCCGCGGCTGCTGCGCCGGAGGGGCCGACGGACGCGGCTGCTGCGCCGTCGGGAGTTGCTCGCGCCACCCGCGCGCGACTCCGGGGTTCCCGGGCTGCGCACGGGCGGGTGGACCGGACGGAGCCGGCGCCACCGGCCTCGAGTAGGGCACCGTCCGCGGCCTCCACACCGGTAGCACCCCGGAGGACAGCGGCCGGGTGGCCGAGCGCGAATCCGCTTCCACGATGGGGACGGCACGCACGGGGATGCGGGTGTGCTGCTCGACGACCCGGGGCGGGGGTCCCGCGCGCGGGCTCGGGTGGACGATCGGCATCGGCTGCGCGCGCGACCAGACGGTCGCCACCACCCCCACCGGCACCGCGTGGTGACGGACGGGCGTCATGAAGTAAGGCGTCTCCACGAACACCCAGGTGCGAGGCTGCACGTACACTGCGCCGCGCGGGCCGAGCGGGCACCATCCGGCGTATCCGCCACCCCAACGCCAGGCGACCCAGGCAGGCCCCCAGACACGGCCGGGCAGCCAGACCCACCCTCCTCCGTCCAGGATTGCCCACCGGCCATAGTGGTACGTGGCCCAGCCCCACGGCTCGTCGGTGACCCAGGTCCAACCGGCGGTGGTCCATACCCAGCGCCCGTCCCAGTAGGGCTGCCAGCGGTAGCTCACCTGGGTGGGTTGCCACACCCAGCCGTACTGCGGGGTATCGACCCATCGGCCGTAGCGATCGAGGCCCGAGCGGAAGTCGTCCATCGACGGACCCGCGGCGGAGTCGTCACCTTGGGTCCAGGGCCGCGAGCCGCGCCCCTCATCCTGCCAGCCGTAGTCGTACTGCTGCGAGCCGTACTGGTCCGCGGGAGGGGCCGGCTGGCCGTATCGATCCTGCGAGCCGTAGCCGTCGCGCGGATCGCCGGGCGCGGGCGCGTCGGACTGCCAGCTGTACTCGTCGTCGCCGGACCACTGCCCGTCGTCCCAGTCCTCCGCGCGTGCCGCGAGCGGCACCAGGAGAAGCAAGGCCAGGAGCTTGCGGAGCATGTCGACCTCCTGCCCTCTTGGACGTTCCGCGGGCGGGCGTGTTCACAGCCGCCGCCGATCGGGCGGCGCTGCGCTTTGCAGAGCCACTGTACGGGGGAAACCCCGCGGCGCCCATTTCCCTGAGGAAGTGGGCGCCGCGCGAATCCTGCAGCGGTTGAATGCCTCGCTACGCCGTCTTGCGATCCTTCTCGAAGAGCAGCGTGGGCTCCTCGCCGCGC
>VBKO01000232.1 GCA_005888115.1 Deltaproteobacteria bacterium | reverse complement strand
CCTCGCCCCGGCCCCGCAGGCCCCAGCGGGAATCGTACAGCTTGCCGCCGCGTGCTTCGCGGACACGCGCGAGCACGCGGTCTGCGCGCAGCGGTAACGCCTCGCGGAGGCGCTGCTCGAATACCGTGGCCACGCTGCCCGGCAGGCGGAGGAAGACGAACCCCGCCCGCCGCGCGCCCGCGGCCGCGGCGGCTTCCAGGATACGCGCGATGTCCTCGTCCCCGAGCCCCGGGATCATCGGCGCGACGTTCACGCCGACGTCCAACCCGGCCGCTGCCAGCCGCTCGATGATCTGCATGCGGCGCTGCGGCGATGCGACGTGCGGCTCGACGGCGTGCGCGTGCTCGCGGTCCCAGAGCGGGATGCTGACCGTCACCCCGACGCCGGTAACCTTTGCGAGCGCCTGCAGCACGTCGAGGTCGCGCTCGATGAGCGGCGACTTGGTGATG
>VBKO01000231.1 GCA_005888115.1 Deltaproteobacteria bacterium | reverse complement strand
CGGGCTTCACGGTGATCTTGCGATCGAAATCGGTCCCGGCACCGAACCCGAGGTATTCGTGCGACGGACGGGCATAGCAATTGTGGCTGACGACGCCGTTCGCGATGAAGTCTCCCGTTCCCGTCGTGATGTCGTACATCGGGATCTGGGTGCCGAGCGCCCCGATGGAGACGATGCGTAGCTTCGCGGCGCTTTTCACCGCCTGTCCCTCGATGTCACGTTTTCTCGTGATGGACGGAGCGACCGTGTGGAAGAACCGCAGGTGGTCGCGGAGCCCTCCGCGGACGCGTACCTGGCTGGCTCGATGGACGTCCGTTCCCTGATCGAGTGCCGAGTCAAACCCGAGTGACGCGAGCGCGCGTTGCACCTCGTCCAGGATGCGCTTGTCGGTATTCGATATTCGCAGGATGCCCCCGCTGTAGCTGCCCTCCGCGTCGAAAATCCCCGCGAGGAACCCGCGCGTCCAATCGGCGGTGTCCGCCGCGGGCCAGGTGCAGATGTCTCGAATTCGCTCGAAGTTCGCGCGCGCATGCGTGCGGATGCCAACCAGCCTGCGCCGCATTGCGAAGGCCTCCTGGAAAAGGAATTCGTGCGTTGCAACCTCGAACTCGAGCAGGAATGAGCGCGCGCGCCGGAGGGGTTCGAGGTCGACGAGGGCCAGGCGGAAGTGGAACTGATCCCCGTGCGCGCGGCCGGCACGGGGATAGCGGAAGACTCGCAGCAGCGCGTCTCCTCGGATGAGCCCACAAAGATAGCCGCGCTTGTAATCGACGTTGATGCAGGGACCGGAAGCGAAGCTTCCGATTCCGAGGAGCGAATTGCCGGTCGTGAGGTGTGGCCGCTGACGCGGTTCGCCGTTCCCACCGGTCACGTACTTCCAGCCGCGCTCGGTTAGGAACCGATGATCAGCGCTGGCGACGAGCGCCGTCCCGTCCTCGAGCACGATTCTGTACGCCGGTTTTACCGTTCTCCAGTGTGCGAGCACGCGCGTGCGCGTGTATCGCCTGTATCGACCGCGCGGCACCGTCCCGTAGATGATGTCTCCAACGCGGACGTTCTCGAGCGGACGAGTGGTGCCGTCGCCCATCAAGATCGGGGTGTCACCCGACATGCAGTAGCTGCAGGCGTGGAAGCACCCCCTGTATGGATTGACGCTCCAGCTGAAACCGACGTCGGGGCTGTCGTTGTGCGAGAGGATCTCGCGCGTGTGGTCTTCGTAGACCTCGAGGCGCGCGGGCGGGGCCTCCTCCAGGTACTCGACCTCGCTGGTCGACCACGGGTTGGGCGGGTTCGAGATCGGGTTGAGCACGCCGCGATGTAGTGCACGGAACATGCGTTCAGGTCAACGAGAACCGGCCTCGCCGTTGCAAAGCCGCCGCGACCATCCCATAAGTCCGTGCTCCAAACGGAGCGCCGCCCTTCTCGGCGGCGACTGAGGAGACGAGCCATGCAGAGCAAGGCGCAGGCGACCTGGGAAGGCGACCTGATGTCCGGAAAGGGGCGGGTGAGCTCGCGGACGAGCGGTGTGCTCCGCGACGCGGGGCTGTCCTGGAAGTCGCGGACCGAGTCCGCCGGCGGGAACACGACGCCGGAAGAGCTGCTGGCCGCAGCGCACGCGAGCTGTTTCGCGATGGCGCTGTCGCACGGGCTCGCCCAGGCCGGAAAGTCGCCGCAGAAGCTGGACGTCACCGCGACCGTCACCTTCGGCCCCAAACAGGGCGGCGGTTTCTCGGTCGAGGAAAGCGCGCTCGAAGTGCGCGGTTCGGTCCAGGGAGTGGATGCGGCCGCTTTCCAGAAGGCGGCCGAGGCGGCGAAGGACGGTTGCCCCATCTCGCAGGCGCTCAAGAACAACGTGAAGCTGTCGGTCAAGGCCCAGCTCAGCTGATCGAAGAGTTACGAGATTGTGCGTGCGTGGCACGGCCATGGCGCTTAGCGTCATGCCATGCCATCCGAGGATACGAACGCGCGCGGCGAAGCGGCGCCGCAAGCAGAGGAGGCCCGCCCCGGGCCCGAGGCACACCTCGACGAGTGGGTCGCTCCCGACATCGCGGACGAGCAGGGCTTCCTCCGCGCCGGGAAGATTCTCGAGTGGATGGACGTGGTCGGCGTGCTGGCGGCGAGCCGCCACTGCCGCCGTCCGGTCGCGACCGCTTCGGTGGACGGAATGGAGCTGCTCCACCCGATCCGGGTCGGCGAACGGGTCACGATGACCGCCGCCGTCGGGTACACCTCGACGCGCTCGCTGGGCGTGTCGGTCTCGATGCGGCACGGGACGCCCGCCGCCGAGCAGCGCTCGCTCAAGGGATACATGACCTTCGTCGCGCTGGATCCGCACGGAAGGCCCGCGGTCGTCCCGCAGCTGCGTCCGCAGACTCCTGGCGAGGTATCGCGGTTCCGGGAAGGCAACTTGCGGCGCGAGTTCCGCACCAAGTTGCGATCCGGGCAGCTGCCCGCGCCGCCTCCCCCCGCCGGCCGCGAGCAGGCTCTCTTTACACGCGAGCTGCTCAAGCTGCTCCCGCGCTCGTTGCCATTGCCGGTCGGCCGCGGCGTCGCGCTCGAGCCTCGGCGTCCGCATGTCTCGTACGTGCACAAGATCGAGCCCGTGCGCGCCAGCAAGCTGAACTTCCAGGGCACGCTTTACGGCGGCACCTTGATGCGCTGGATCGAGACCACGGCCAATCTCTCCGCCCGCGCCTACCTCGACGGAGCGCCAGTGCGGCTGCGCGCATTGCACGGCCTCACCTTCATCCGGCCGGTGAGGCGCCATGTCTTCGTACACGTCCGGTCGGCGGTCGCGCACGCCGCGCCCGACTCGGTCACAGTCCTCGTCAACGTCGATTCGGAACAGCCGCTCGCCGGCGAGCAGGAAGAGACCCTGCGCGCCTTCCTCACGTACGTCCCGGTGGACGCGCGCGTCCGGATCCCCCCGATCGAGTGCCTGGGCGAAGAGGAGCGCGCTGCGTACGAGCCTTTCCCAGGCATCCTTCGTCGCGAGGCGCGCCCGCGCCCAGTCGAGCGCCGAGTGCCCGCGCCGCTCCACCCAGCTCTTCTCCAGGTCCGGCTCGACCTGGGTCCAGTCGCGATCGCCGTGCATGATCCGCGACTCCCAGCCGTGCCGGTACGCGTCGCGATAGTGGTCGTAGCCGAGCTTCTCGTCGGCGTACGGACGCTTGCGCCAGTTCTCGCGCCAGTAGGCGTCCTCCACGGCGGGGTTCACCTGTCGGGCCAGCGCCTTGCCGGCCATGCCACCGGCAATCGCGCCGACCGCCACGCCGATCATGCCGCCGACCGGGCCCGCCACCGCAGCGCCAATCGCGCCGCCGGCCGCCCCCGCCGCCGCCGCTCCAGCGGCCGTTCCCGCCGGGTGCTCCGATTTCTCGGTGAGCGGGTCGTTGCTCGGCGGCTCGCGCTTCTCCTTCGGATCCATGGCGCCTCCTCGCGCAAAGCTCAGTCCGCCCACAAGGCGCCGCAATGTGGCGGGCGCTGTCTCGATCCAGACGCTCCCGGACGCCCGAGCGCTTGCCGGACGGGCCGGTGATGCCAAACGTGCGTCCGCATGAGCCTCGTACGGACGACCGCGCTCGCCCTCTGCTTCGCCGCTGCGGCCTGTCGCAGCCATCCCGACCCCGGAACGACCGACTCCAGCGGGCAGTCCGGCTCGGACGCCGGGGTGGGTACCGATGCTGGACGGGCCGATGGCGGACCCGTGGACGCCGGCCCGCCTCCGCCCGACCCGCACCGCATCGGAGGCCTGGGCCTGGGGCCGTGGCCAGCCGCCCCCATGACGGTCTACGGGACCGCCCAGGGCCTGCTGGAGGCGCCGATCTCGGCCTCGACCGACGAAGCACAGAACATCTGGGTGGTGACCGGACGGGCTCTCTATTTGCTCCGGCCCGGTGACAAGACGTTCCGCCGCTACACGGCCGCCGACGGTCTCCACGTCGGGCCGGGCTGGACCGAGCCTCCCGACTTCACGCTGGTGACCGGCGGCCGCGCCGGAGAATGCTTCGTCGGCTACTACGCCCACGACACGCACGATCACACGAACCTCGACCCCATCGCGCACCTGGGAAAGATGGACCAGGTCCTGCTCAACTCCGACCTGAGTCTTCGGGTAGACCGGTACGACTTCCACAACTCGAACGACGCGCACTTCTGGGAGACGCGCACCATCACGAGCTTCGTCTACGACCACTTCCAGCATCCGGGCGAACTGTACGTGGGCTCGAACCACGGCGTTACGCGGGTGCAGCCGGCGAAATTCCGCGTTCCCTCGACCTCTCAGGAGCGGTCCGACCCGACTTCCGTGGAACGGGAGTACTACGCCGACCACGTCCATCCCGTGGTCTGTGACGTGGGCTCTTGCACCGGAGGCAGCGACGACCACCCGGTCTTCGGCGACTTCTACGGCCTGACGCTCGCGGACGACGGCCGGCTGTGGATGGCCGGTCTCACCTCGGCGGCCGCGATCCGCTGGACGCCTGATCTCCAACTCTGGAGGAACAGCTGGGAGCCGGACAACCCGTTCGTTCCGGCGATGCCCGGCAAGGGCGCCAATTCGGTGTTCGACGCGATCTACATCAATCTCCGCGCGGTCGCGGTGACGTTGGACGGGACGGTCTGGTTCGCCTCGGGAGAGGTCGAATCGTGGCGCGGACCGACGTTCGGTCTCGCCGCCTGGCGCGACGAGACCCCGTACCAGCGGAAGTTCGTCGACCCGAGATCGATCGGCGCCGCGGAGTACAACGTGCTGGAGATGGTCGCCTGGGACGACAAGCTGGTGCTCGGGTTCCCGTCGACGGGCCTGCTGGTCTGGAAGCCGGGAGAAGCGCGCGGGAAACGCCTCGGGATCAAGGAAGGGCTGCCGGGCGAGGCGATCGGCCGGATCTCGCTCGATCGCATGGTCGATCCGCCCCAGTTGCTCGTGCCCACCGAGGGCGGTCTCGCCGTGCTGCGCTCCTTGCCCTGAGCGCTCTGCCAGCGCGCCGGGTATGTTGCGGCGCCATGGACGGACAACCGCCGCGCCGCGCGGTGCTGCTCGTCGCCGGCGCGGCCTTGCTGTGGTCGAGCGGCGGGCTGTTCATCAAGCTCGCGCCGATGCCGGGCCTGGCCGTGGCCTGCGGCCGCGCGATCGTCGCCACGCTGTTCTACCTGGCCGTGCTGCGGCCCGACCTGCGCAAGGCGCGCTTCAGCACCGCGCTCGCGTACGCCGGCTGCGTGGTCACCTTCGTCACCGCGACCAAGCTCACCACCGCGGCGAACGCCATCTTCCTGCAGTACACCGGGCCCGCGTACGTCCTTTTGCTCTCGCCTTTCCTGCTCGACGAGCCGTTCCGGCCCATCGACGCCATCTGCGTCGCGCTCTCGCTCGCCGGCATGTCGCTGTTCTTCATCGACAAGCTCGAGGCGGGGCAGCTGGCCGGAAATCTGATAGCCACGCTGAGCGGCGTCTTCTTCGCGCTCACGGTGCTGCTCATCCGCCGGGACGCGAAGAGCGGCTCAGGCGATGCGATGCCCTCGACCACGCTGGGGAACGCGCTCGCTGCGCTCGGCACGGCTCCGTTCGCCGGAGACCTCCTGCACGTATCGACGATCGGGGTGCTGGTGTTGCTCTATCTCGGGGTCATGCAGCTCGGCGTCTCGTACTGGATGTTCGCCCGCGGCGTCCGCCAGGTACCCGCCGCGGAGGCGAGCCTCATCTCGATGCTCGAGCCGGTGTGCAACCCGCTCTGGGTGCTGCTCGGCACGGGCGAGCGGCCCGGGCCGTGGTCCGTCGCCGGCGGCGCCATCGTGCTCGGGGCAGTCGCGCTGCGGACCCTCAAGACCTGAATCCCCGGACGGTCAGCGTTTCTCCTCCACCGTCAGCGCGTACAGCGTGCCGGTGGACTCGTCCAGGTACCAGTCCAGCGGCGTCGTCCCGACTGGCGATGGCAACGCGTCCTGCAGCGCGAGCGCGCGCGCCGCGGCGGCGGGCAGCTTCGCGGAGCCTACGCCCAGGTAAAGCCGGCGCGCTCCGTCGTCGATGCGGAACGCCGAGCGCGACACCCAAGCCGGCTTGGTGCCCTGGCGCGCGCGCTTGAGCTTGTCGGTCCCGACTGCCGCGGCGTCCATGCCCGCCCACTCGGCGCGCAGCGCCTGGATGCGGGCATCGACCGAGGCCGCGTCGGTCGGTTCCCAGGCGCGCGCAGCGCCCGAGGCGAGCATCAGCAGGATGGCGACGCGCCGCACGGAGCCACTCTTGCCGACCCGATGCGCCGAGTCGAATTCCCGTTCAGTCCTTGGGCCGCTTAGAATGTCCAGCATGCGAGAGCCGCGCGTGGCCATCCTGGGCGGCGGGTTCGGGGGTCTCAACGCCGCCAAGGCGCTGCGCGGCGGACCGGTGCAGGTGACGCTGATCGATCGGCGCAACCACCACCTCTTCCAGCCGCTGCTCTACCAGGTAGCGACGGCGGCGCTGAACCCGAGCGACATCGCGACGCCCATCCGGCGCGTCCTCCGCAGGCAGAAGAACGCCGGAGTGATCCTCGGCGAGGCGACCTCCGTGGACGTGCGCGGCAAGCGCGTGCTGCTCCGCGACGGCGTGGTGCCGTACGACTTCCTCGTCATCGCGACCGGCGCCACGCACGCCTACTTCGGCCACCCCGAATGGGAGAAGGACGCGCCCGGTCTGAAGACGCTGGAGGACGCCATCGACATCCGGCGGCGCGTGCTGCTCGCCTACGAGGCGGCGGAGCGCGAGGACGATCCCGCCCGGCGGCAGGAGTGGCTGACCTTCCTGGTGGTGGGCGGGGGCCCGACCGGAGTCGAGCTGGCCGGGGCGCTGGCGGAGATCGCCCGGCACGGGCTGGCGCGCGATTTCCGGCGCATCGACCCGCGCACCGCGCGCGTGGTGCTCGTCGAGGCGGGGCCGCGCATCCTGCCGGCCTACGCGCCGGAGCTTTCGGAGAAGGCCGCGGCGCGTTTGCGACGGATGGGCTGCGAGGTCCTGGTCGGCACGCCGGTGACCGCGGTCGACGCCGAGGGTGTCGTTGCCGGTGGGCGGCGGATCCTCTCGCGCACCGTCATCTGGGCGGCGGGCGTGGCCCCGTCGCCGATCGCGCGGTCGCTCGGCGTCCCGCTCGACCGCGTCGGGCGCGTGAAGGTCGAGCCCGATCTCTCCATCCCGGGTGCGCCCGAGGTCTTCGTCATCGGCGATCTCGCCGCGGTGAACGACGAGCAGGGCAGGCCGGTGCCGGGTCTGGCGCCGCCGGCCATCCAGGGTGGCCGCCATGCTGCGCGCCAGATCCTGCGCACGCTGCGCGGTGAGCCGCGCGAGCCTTTCCACTACCTCGACAAGGGCACGCTGGCGACGATCGGGCGCAATGCCGCCGTCGCGCAGATCGGGCGTCTGCGCACCGAAGGGTTCTTCGCGTGGGTGCTCTGGCTCGTGGTCCACATCCTGATGCTCATCGGCTTCCGCAACCGGGTGCTGGTGATGGCGCAGTGGGCCTGGACCTACCTCCGCTACGAGCGCGGAGCGCGGCTCATCACGGGCGAGGTGCCGCAGCTGCTCCCTCAGGGAAGCGCGCGCACGGCGGAGTAGCGGTTCTTCCCGCTGCGCTTGGCGCCGTAGAGCGCCTCGTCGGCTGCGTGGACCAGATCCTCGGCGGTGTCGATGTCCTCCGCGGGGTAGTCGGCGACGCCGAGCGTGGCGGTGACCGAGACGGGCCCATCGCCCGCGTTGAGAGCGAGCTGCTCGACCGCCCTGCGGATGCGCTCGCAGACGCGCAGCGCTCCCTCGGGTTGCGTCTGCGGCAGGATGACGGCGAACTCGTCGCCGCCGTAGCGGGCGGCCACGTCGGGCGTGCGCAGCGAGCGCGAGATCTCGGAGGCGGCTGCGCGCAGCAGGCGATCGCCGAAGACGTGTCCGTACTTGTCGTTCACCGGCTTGAACCCGTCGAGATCGATCATCGCGAATGCGAGCCTCCCCCCGTAGCGGTCGACGCGGTTCATCTCTTGTCCGAGCCGGTCGACGAGGTACCGGCGGTTGTACAGGCCGGTGAGGGGATCGGAAACGACCAGCCGCTCCAGCTCGCGCTGGATGGAGAGAACGCGGTCGTGCATCTCCTTCACGCGCAGCAGCGCGCGCACGCGGGCGAGCAGCTCGTCCGGGTCGCAGGGCAGCGCCAGGTAATCGTCCGCGCCCTTCTGCAGGCCCAGCACCCGCTCGGCCGTGGTGCTGCGGTGGCTCGCGATGAGCACCGGCATGAACTGGTCGTGCACGCCCTTGAGCTGCGGGAGGAGATCGAGCCCGTCCATGTCGGGCAGCGAGCGGCCCAGCACCACCAGGTCGGGCGCGCCCTCGCGAAGCTTCTCCAGCGCCTCGGCGCCGCTCCCCGCCGCCGCGACGGTCAACTCGGCACCCGAGAGCAGGTCGCGCTGCGAGGCGCGAGCGCTCTCGTCGGCCTGCACCACGAGCACCCGCATCGTCCCTCCCGCCCACGGGATGCGGATGTTCGATAGCAGATAGAAGGCCGTGAGGGAAAGATCAGTCGCCGCCCCAGGGCGGCGCTGCGCTTTTCAGCGCGGACATCATGGTGTGCCTTGTAGTCTTTCCGGCATGAAGCACGTCACGGTGTTCGACTCCGCAGGCGCCAAGGTGAGGCTGGACAACATCTCCACTCGCCCACCGGGCAAGATCCAGAAAGCCGAGGCGCAGGCGCGGTTCCAGGAGGTGAACGACGAGCTGTTCGCCCTGCAGGACCTGATGTGGGGCGCCAAGACGCATAGCCTGCTGGTGGTGCTCCAGGGACGCGACGCGGCGGGGAAGGACGGCACGATCAAGCACGTGGTCGGCGGGCTCAATCCGCGCGGCATCCACGTGGTGTCCTTCGCCAAGCCCACCGAGGAGGAGCTCCGGCACGACTTCCTCTGGAGGGTCCACCTGCGCACGCCGCGGCTGGGCGAGGTCGGCATCTTCAACCGATCGCACTACGAAGACGTGCTGGTGGTGCGCGTCCAGCAGCTGGTCAAGAAGTCGGTGTGGAAGCTGCGCTACGGGCACATCAACGACTTCGAGTCGCTGCTCGCCGAGCACGGGTGCATCCTGCTCAAGTTCTTCCTCCACATCAGCCCCGAGGAGCAGGAGCAGCGGCTGCTCGCGCGCGAAAAGGACCCGCTCGACGCCTGGAAGCTGAGCGTGCAGGACTGGAAGGACCGCGAGAAGTGGGAGGAGTTCACCGAGGCATACGAGGACGCCATCTCCCGCTGCGCCGCTCCGCACGCGCCCTGGATGGTGGTGCCCTCGGACGCGAAGTGGTTCCGCAACCTGGTCGTCGCGCAGGCATTGGTGGATGCCCTGAGACCGTACCGCAAGGAATGGCATGAGACGCTGGCCGAGCACGGGAAGGTCGCGGGGGCGGAGCTGGAGGCGTTCCGCAACGAGCAGTTGGAGAAGGAACGCATCGCGAGAAAGCGGCGCGTGGTCGCGAAGGAGGCTTGAGCCCGTTCAGCCGATGGTCACGCGCCGGACGCCGCGCTCCTCGAGCAGAGCGCCGACGCGGCCGCGGTGGTCGCCCTGCAGGACGAGCGCATTTCCCTCGACGGTTCCTCCGCACCCAAGCGCGTCTTTGAGCGCCTTGAGCCAGTCCCGCAGCGCGGCAGCGGGCAGCCCGAGCTGCTCGACGACGGTGACTTCCTTGCCGGCGCGGCTCTTGCGCTCGAGTCGGACCATCGCGCGAGCCGGGCCTTTCGGAGCGCCGGAAGTCCGCTCCGCATCGCGCGGCTCCGGACCGCGCGGCAGCTCGCCGATCTTGTCCTTCAATCCGGCGAAGGGATTATGGAAGGGCTTCTTGTCGTCCACCCTTAGATTTTACGCCAGACGGAGGCGAAGAATCCGTCCGTGTCGTGCAGGTGCGGCCAGGTCCGCAGGAATCCGTCGCGCAGCAGCTCGGCCGGCAGATCGGGGGAGAGCCGCCGAAGCTCGGGGTGGGCACGCTCGAACGCGAGCGCCACGTCCTCGTTCTCCTCCCGGCGAAATGTGCACGTCGCATGGATGAGCCAGGGAACGTCGGCGAGGACCGCGTCCGCCTCCACCTCCCGTCCGATCTCGACGGTGGCTCCGGCGCGGCGTGCGCGCTCGCCCAGGCGGCGCAGGCGCTCGGCGTCGGGATCCCAGGCGAAGAGACGTCCGCGCCCACGCATCGCGCCGGCGAGCGCCAGCGTCTTGCCGCCGGCGCCGGCGCAGAAGTCGAGGACCGTTTCGCCCGGCCGCGCCTGGACGAGCTGCGCGACGAGCTGGCTCGCCTCGTCCTGCACCTCGAACAAGCCTTCGCGGTACGAGCCCAGCGCGAGCAGGTTTGGCCGCGCGGTCGTCAGCACCAGCGCGTCGCGCGCGTAGCGCCCGGGCCGGGTGGCCACGCCCTCGGCCTCCAGCAGCCGCGCCAGCTCCTTCCGGTCGGTTCGCAGCGCATTCGCACGGAGGCAGATCGGGCCCGGCGCGCACATCGCCGCGGCGAGCGCCTCGGCCCCGACACCGAGCTCGCGCAGGAACACGGCCTCGATCCAGTCGGGGTACGACCACCGATCGGCGATGCGTCGCGGCGGCGGAAAGCGCGGCGGAAACGGAGGCGGCAGCGCGGTCAGCGCGGCGGCCCGTTCCTCCGGCACCCCTGCCAGGTCGCGGAGCAGGCCGAAGAGGAGCGCTGTCGGCTCGCTCGAGGCGGTGTGCACGGCCAGGCGGCGCCGCCAGAGCCCCACTCCGAAGATCGCTTCCACGGTCGCGGCGCGCTGGGCCTTGCCGAGCGTGCGATCCGCGCGTAGCAGCAGGTCGATCTCGCGCTCGGCCGGCGCGCCCTCCAGGACGCGCGCGATGGCCGGCACCACCGTCTCGGAAAGCCCCGCCAAAGCGTCCCAGGGCACCGCGCGCAGCCGGTCGAGGCAGACCTCGTCCACGGCGCAGGATTAACGCGACCGCCGAGGGGAAAGCCACGCTTGGAAGGCGCTTCGGTCGCGCCAGCAGCGCTGTAGGCGGGCTGCCGCGCGGACGGCACCTCGTCCGCTGCCCGACAGTGCCGGAACGAGCGGCGTGCCCGCGACCGTTTCCGTCCCCATTCTTCGGAGCGTGAGCGATCCCCACGAGCTGTTGCAGGCGGGCCGGTTCGAAGAACTGGCCCACGACGAGCATCCTCTCTGGCGCGGGCTCGCCCTGCTGGAGCTGGGCCGCTTCCCCGAGGCAGCTCGCGTCTTCGAGGAGGCCGACGGCGCGCAGGAAAGCGGCACCATGCTGGAGTTCGCGGGCGCGGCCCGCTGGCTCGCCGGCGACCGCGCCGCGGCCGCCGAGCGCTGGATCGCCGCGCTGGACGCCGGGCACGACGGACCCGCGGGGGTGGTGAAGCCTCCCGCGCTGCTCGTCTATGCCGGCCTGCGCACCCCGGACGAGCGCTACGTGCTCCGCGGGAAGCGGCTGCTCGGCAAGCTCTGGAAACCCAAGCTGGCGCGCGTGTGGCCCGGTCCGGTTGCGGGGTTCCTGCTGGGCGAGGTCGAAGAGCAGCAGTTCCTCGAGGACGGGTACGAGGATTCCGATCTGGAGGCGCGCCGCGTGTCGGCGGCGCACTTCTGGGCGGGAGTGCGCGCGCAGGATCCGGAGGTTGCCCGGGCGCATTTCCAGGAGGCGGCGGCCATCGAAGGCGCCAGCGCGCTGGAGGTCGAGCACCACCTGGCGAAGGGAGAGCTCGGGAAGTTCGGGAAGTAAGAAGGGCCGCCTGCGCCCGGTAGGGAGGCGTTTCAGGCGGGGCGCCCGTCGAGATATCCGGAGGCCTGCAGGCGGAAGAGGTGCGCGTAGCGGCCATCCTTCGCGAGCAGCGATTCGTGGCTGCCCAGCTCGGCGATGCGGCCCCCTTGCAGCACGGCGATCCGATCCGCGGTGCGCACCGTGGAAAAGCGGTGCGAGATGAGGATCGCGCTGCGATCGGCCGCGAGCGCCTTGAGGCGCAGGAACAGGTCGTGCTCTGCCTCGGCGTCGAGCGAGGCGGTGGGCTCGTCCAGCACCAGCAGCTCGGCGCGATCGCGCATGAAGGCGCGGGCGAGCGCGACCTTCTGCCACTGGCCGCCCGACAGCTCGTGGCCCTCCTCGAACCAGCCGCCCAGCATGGTGTCGAGCTTCTGCGGCAGCTCGTCGACCACCGTCCGCGCTCCGGCGCGATCGACCGCCGCGTCGATGCGCGGCCGGTCCGAGATGGCGTGCACCTCGCCCAGCCCGACGTTCTCCAGGGCCGTGAACTGGTACTTCACGTAATCCTGGAAGAGGACGCCGATGCGGTCGCGCAGGTCGCGCGGATCGAAGTCGCGCAGGTCGACGCCGCCGTACACGATTGACCCCTGCGTCGGATCGTAGAGCCGCAGGAGCAGCTTGATCAGCGTCGACTTGCCCGCGCCGTTGTCGCCGACCAGGGCCAGCTTCTCGCCGGGCTCGATGCGCAGGTTCACGCCGTGCAGCGCCTCGCGGTCGCTGCCGGGATAGCGGAAGGCCACCTCGCGGAACTCGATCAGCTGCGAGCGGCCCTTGGCAGCGGTCGACGGGCGCGTGCGCGGCGATTCGCCCGCGGTGGGGATGTCGAGATAGCTGAACAGGTTGGAGACGAACAGCCCGTCCTCGTAGAGGCTGCCGATGGAGGCGAGCGCCGACTGGATGGCGGCCTGCCCCTGCCGGAAGGCGACGAGGTACAGGGTCAGGTCGCCGAGCGTGATGCGCGCCTGCGCCGCCCGATCGGCCATGAACAGATACGAGGCGTAGAAAGCGAGCAGGGAGAGCGCGCCCAGCACCAGGCCCGCGGCGCTCTTGCGCAGCGCGAGCCGCCGATCCTCCGCGTAGAACTTGTCGAACAGCGCGCGATACCGGCCGAGCACGAGCGGCGCGAGGCCGAAGATCTTCACTTCCTTCACGTGCGAGTCGCGCGTGAGGATCCACTCCAGGTAGTTCTGCCGCCTGCCCTCCGGAGCGCGCCACGAGTTCAGCCGGAAGGACTCGCCCGAGAAGCGCGCCTCGGCGAAGAACGCGGGGAGCGAGGCGGCGACGATCACCAGCGTGCTCCACCAGGACAGCCGGGCCAGGAGCGCCGCGTAGGTGGCGAGGATGAGGAGCTGCTGGCAGAGCGAGGCGAGCTCCAGCACCAAGGACAGCGGCCGGACGCTCGCCTCCCGGCGCGCGTTCTGCATCTTGTCGTACGTGTCCGCGTCCTCGAAGTGGCGCAGCTCGAGGGTGGCCGCCTTCTCCAGGATGAGCGTGTTGACGTGGTTCCCGAGCGAGGCGCGCATCAGGTCGCGCAGCAGCGCCTGTCCGCGCGAGAGCACCGTGGAGACGACCATCAAGCCGAACTCGACGAGCACGTACTCGACGACGCGCCGCTCGTCCGCGCGCGAGCCGGTGCGCGCCGCCTGCACCACCGCGTCGACGATCAGCTTCCCTACCCACGCCATCGCCGCCGGGATCATCGCCTGGCCGACGAGCAGCGCGACGATGCCGGCTGCGAAGCCGCGCGACGAGTCCTTCACCAGCTGGAAGACGCGGGGGAGCGCGCGCAGGTAGCCCAAGGTGAGCCGGACGCGTTCGCGCAACGATTGTGGGGGCGGCAGCACCGGCCTCAATGCTCCAGCATCTCCTGCACCTTCATCTTGTCTTCGCGGTAGGTGAAGTGCTGGTAGAGCTGCCAGGCGTTCTGCTTGTCGAGGATGCGGTCCTTGAGGATGGGGACAGCGGCCAGCTTGTCGTCGCGATAGACGAGCCGGTCGATGAGCTGCCCCGCCTGGGCGGTGGTGAAGAACGCGTTGGCCGCGGCGGTGCGCATGACGGCGAGCTTGGCCGCGTCTCCCGCCTCGCGGTCGAGCGCGGTCCGCAGCGTGCGGAAGTCCTTGTCGTTCATCGCCTGCGGACCCTTGCCTTCGCTCACCCGGACGTTGAGCAGCTCGCCCGCGCGGGCCTGCACCTTCTTCTCGCGCATGCCGCCGCTGGGGAGTTGGAAGACCATCCGGTAGTAGTGGTCGGGCAGCGCGTCGAAGGCGACCGGCGCGGTGTCGGCGGCGACCAGCGCGGGCCCGTCGAACGCCTGCACTCGAGACGCATGCCGTCCTCGATGATCACTGTCGGCTGCGGCGGGCGTTCCGGCGCCCTCTCCGACGGCCTCTCGGGCCGCTCGGGCTGCCCCTCCGGTTTCTCCGGTGGGATCACCTGCGGCCCGGCGCACGCGGCGAGCAGCAGGAGGGCGGGGAGGGCGCGCTTCATGCGTTGGTTGTAAACCGGGAAGGCGATCAGCGCTCGTTCTTGAAGACCTGGCCGCCCTTCATCACGAACCGGATGTGCTCGAGGCGGGCGACGTCCTGCAGCGGGTCGCCGTCCACGGCGGCGAGGTCGGCGAAGCGGCCGGCGGCGACCTCGCCGAGGTTCTGGGACTCTCCCAGGAGCGCCGCGGCGACCGTGGTCGCGCTCTGGATGGCCTGCATCGGCGTCATGCCGTAGCGGACCATGAAACCGAACTCCTTGGCCTGGTTCTCCGACCAGGAGAAGCCGCCCGCGTCGGTGCCGAAGGAGATGCGCGCGCGCTTGCGCACCGCCTTGGCGAAGGCCTTCTTCTCCAGCTCGACCATCCGCG
This sequence comes from Deltaproteobacteria bacterium, assembly GCA_005888115.1. GTDB lineage: Bacteria > Myxococcota > Myxococcia > Myxococcales > 40CM-4-68-19 > VBKO01. The sequence continues at coordinate 2,160 of VBKO01000231.1, read as the reverse complement.
GCCAGACGCCGCCCCGGCCTTCCGCGACGTACACCCCGACATAGATGGTCGGACACCAGAACACGTCCTGCTTCACCATGCGGTCGATGAGATCGTCGGTGAGCCCGTCGCCGTGCTCGATGGAATCGACGCCCGCCCGCAGCGCCGCGTCGATTCCGTCCCAGCCGATCGCGTGCGCGGCGACCTTGCGGCCGATCCGGTGCGCTTCCTGGACCAGCGCCTTCGCCTCCTCGTCGGTGAAGTTCACCCAGCTCGCCAGGCGCGCCTTCTTCTCGTCCCAGTAGTACTTGCGGTCCGCGTAGAACTTGATCCAGTCCGCTCCGTACTTCACTTCTTCGCGCACCGCCTTGCGGACGTTCTCGGGACCGTCGACGATTTGCACGCCTTCCGGGACGCGCAGCTCCCACGAGTAACCGAGCAGCGGGTACATCCCGGTCGGCGCCATCGCCCGCGTCGCGACGTACATGCGGGGGCCGGGGATGACGCCGCGCTGGATGGCGAGCTTGACGTCGACGTCCGCGTACATCGCGCCCTCGGTCTCCAGGTCGCGGATGGTGGTGAACCCGTTCATCAGCGCGGTGCGCGCGGCCACCGTGGCGCGGATGGCCCGGTAGGGCGTCGACTCCTTGAGGAGCTGCTCGTCGTAGTCCGCGGCGGTGATGTCTCCCTGGAGGAGGACGTGGGTGTGGTTGTCGATCAGCCCGGGGAGGAGACGGCCTGCCCGTGCCGCGGCTTGTCGGACCGGCCATCGATTAGGCGTGCCGCTTTGATGATCATGGTTTTCGGCGGCGGTTTCTGCTGCGGCGGCTCGCGAGGCGCCTGGGCGCGGGCGGAGAGGGACAACGCGACTGCGATGGAGAGGAGGCGGGCGCGCATCAGTGCTCCGCTTTGGTCACGGCCGGATTGCCGAAGAAGTCACGGGACACCACCGTCACCTCTTGCCCATCCCCATTCGCGGAACCGAGTACGACTTCAGAGGGAACGGCGTGGCCCGCGCGGAACGTCACGGAAGGCTGGTCCTGGAGGACGACCTCCTCGGGACCCGGATCCGCGATGACGCTGATCGTTTTCGTCTCCGCCGCCGTCGTCGTGAGATTCGCGATGAACAGGCCGTTCACGTCCGTGAAGCTCGTCGCCGCCGGCGTCACCATGTTCCTGCTACCCGTGACTTCGATGCTGACCGGCAGGTCCGCGATTGGACGGCCCGAGGCATCGCAGATTGCGACGGCGATGGTGACGCTGTCCACGGCATCGGCGACGAGGGCCGTGCCGCTCGCGTCCTCGGTGTCGGACTGCTCGATGGAGCCATTCCGGACGATCACGATGCTGGACTGCACCGCGTTCGGCGGCTCGGGGAGGCCCTGCGCGCTCGCGGGGAGGATCATGGCCGAGGCTGCGCAGAGTGGAAGGATGCGCATCGGTGCTCCAGGAGCCGCTTCGGAGGCGCATACCGTTGCACACCGTCACCGAGGCGCGCAATCCGGCCGCTTTGCCCGTAGCTGAGGAGAGCGGCCGACTGGTCCCGCTTGTCGGCCGCCCACACTCCCTGGATGCGCTCTCCGGGAGCGGCAGCCAAACTGTACCGCCGCCCGCGATGCGCGCAATGCGGACCCGAGCTAAGGCGCGACTGTCACGGTCTGCTCAGCGGATCCCTGGAGTGGGACCGGCGAGTCGTCCGTCGCGACCAGTTGCACGCTGTACACACCGTCCACGGTCGGAGTGAATGTCTCAATACTCGCAGTGCCGAAGAAGCCCGGTGACCCGGAGTTCGGCTCGAAATGCAGCAGCGGGTCGGGCGTAGAAGTGAACGCCCAAGCATACGTGAGCGTCTGGTTCAGCCCGCATCCCGTCGTCGGAGCGGTGAGATCGAGCACGGCGTTGTCCGGGTCGAATGTGTCGAGGCCGGGACCGTTCCCCGTGGTCTTCACAGTGAGCGTGGTGTCTGGCGCCGCGTTAGCGGGCAGGACGAACGCCGCAACCGGCATATTGCGGCCGCAGCGGCCCTCAACCTGCTGCGTGAACGAGGTCGTCGTATTGAATGTATTGGCATGCCCAAACGACAGTGGGACGGTGACCGTATAGTTGCCCGGCATCGTCGTCGTCGTTCCGACCACGTCGCCCACGTCCGGTGTGAAATCGAAGCTGAGCCTGCTTCCGCTC
>VBKO01000560.1 GCA_005888115.1 Deltaproteobacteria bacterium | reverse complement strand
AAAGCAGGTGGAAGATCCGATTCCACGGATCCCGCGGATCCGTCGAGTAGACGGGTGCGGGCTCGTCGCGCCGCAGCGAGCCGTCGTCGCGGTAGACGGCGGCGTCTCGGACCCTCGCCGCGACCGGAAGGGCGGCCGCCACGGCCGCCACGATGAGGACCGCCTCGCGCACGCGTCGATCCTGAAGGAACCGCCTACCGCGCGATAGTTTTCGGCGCGGTCAGGGCCGAGGAGAAGGCGAGGTTGCGCTCGCTTCCTCGTCAGCAGCCGGAGATTCCGGAGGACTGTCGGACTCCGAAAGCGCCTCGATCCCGCGCCGGCTCTTCTTCGCCACGCGCTTGGTCTGCGTAGACCCGGCTTCTGCGAGCGTCTCTCCGGGCTGCTTCCGCAGCGGCAGCCCCTTCTTCCGGGTACCCTTTGGCTTGAGCCACCAGCGCGGATCCGCGGACGCTCCATCGGTCAGCGTCGAGACGTCGACCCGGACGATGGCCCCCTTCTCCAGGTCGAGATCCGCCGGCGAAACCTTGGAGAGGGCGGCCAGCAGCGAAGAGAGCTGCGGCTCGTGACCGACGATGGCGACAGCTTCCGCCTTCTCGGCGCGGATCCCGATCGCATTGCGTACCGCCTCGACGTCGAACTTCGGATCCAGCTCCGCGAGAATGGCCACCTCGCCATGGTCGGTCGCGCCGGCGAGAATCTCCGCCGTCTGCACTGCGCGTACCAGGGGGCTCGTCAGGATCAGGTCCAGCCTGCGGCCGAGCTTGGCGAACGCGCGGGCCATCTTCTGGAACCGCCGCCGGCCTTTGTCCGTGAGCGGTCGCCAATCATCGGGGATTCCTTCGCCACTTTCGACCGCGATGCCGTGCCTCACGACATAGAGTTGCATGACGTTTCCTGCCTCAGGAGAAAGGCGCTCGGCCTGGCCGCCGTTTTTCGGAATGGTCAGCTCGCTTCCGCCAGGCTCCGCGGATTCCGGCGGAGTCTGCAGCGCATCGTGGAGCAGGCGCTCCTTGAGGATGGCCAGGATGTCGGACTTCCACTTGCCCCCGAGCAACTCGAGAGTGGTCTCGAGAGGATGACCCAACCTGTGCCGGAGGGTGTGCGCCATGCGCTGCATTTACTCCTGGCCAGGCCGGCGCGCGAGCCCGATCTCTCGTTGGCCTGACGTTTTTCGCTGCGCCAGGCCGAGTCATGGTCATGCGTCTCGAGCAAGCGCGGCACGCCAGTCGACCAGGCGGACCCTCTCGCGTGCCGCGCGGAGCACGATCTCCGTGCGCTCGCCCATCGGATCGCCGCCGATCTGGAACGGCATCGGCCGCGAGAAGCGCATCCGTACCTCCGTCGCGAACCAGTCGTACATGCCCTTGACGTCGAGGCCGCGCCAGATCTTCGCGGCGTTCAGCAGCGCATCGAGCACGTGCCCCTGGTAGATCCGCACATTGATGAAGCCCGGTTTGAGTCCGGCGTGCGGGAAGGCGCGCAGCCCATAGCCCCACTCCCGGACGGTGGACGCGGCACCGGCGCTGATCGGTCCCTCGTGGAGCTTCGTCGCG
>VBKO01000054.1 GCA_005888115.1 Deltaproteobacteria bacterium | reverse complement strand
CATTTGAGCAAGAAGTCCTGATAGGCGTCGAAATCCTTCAGCGAGCTCTCGCCCCAGCGCGTGACGCCACCCGCCTCGAGCTTCCAGTGCTCGGCCCGGGCGAGCAGCGTCTTCACGTCCTCGCGCAGCGCCTGCTCGTCGCTCTTCCCGCTCGGCTTCGTCTGCGGGTATACCTCGTAGAGGATCTTCACCGCGGCCTCGGGGTTCGCCATCGCGAACACCGTGCCCATCGCGTACCCCTTGACCAGCGCGACCGCCTGGGCACGGTCTTTTTGCAAGGTGTCCTGGAGGGCGAGGAAACCGTTGGAGGGATAGCGCGCGACGGGGCCCGAGTCGAGCAGCCGCACCGGGACTCCCGCGCTGTCGATCAGCGCATACTGCGTGTCGTAGAGCGAGAGCGCCGCCACCTGGTCGCCGCGCAGCAGCGCGGCGGCCTGGGCGGCCTCTCCCACCACGACGATCTGCGCGTCCTTCTCCGGGTCGAGCCCGTTCATCGCCAGAAGGCCGCGCGCGACGTGCACGCCTCCCGACCCCATCGAGGCCACGCCGATCTTCTTGCCCTTGAGGTCCTTGATCGAGCGCACGGCGCTGTCCTTGGGCACCGCGATCCCGTAGATGTTCCCCTGATATGCCGTGTAGAAGATCCTCGCCTTGACGCCTTGCTGGATCGCCGCGGGCAGCGGCTCGATCGAGGGCAGCGAGTACGGCAGGTCCCCGGTCGCGACCAGCTTCACGCAGTCGGTCGAGCCGGCCACCGGGACCAGCTGCACCTTGATCCCGGCCGGCGCGTACCAGCCTTTCTTCATCGCGATGGCGAAGGGCGCGGCCGCCGAGGTGATGGTGCGCGCGCAGAACCCGACCTTGACCACCGATTCGGCGGCGCGCCCGGTGGACGCGGAGGCAATGAGCGCCGCAAGCATCGCTACGATCGACTTCATGGGCCACCTCTCAGCGAAGCGCTGTTCAGTGCGGCTTTCTGGGAGGGATCCCAGAACAGGACGCGCCGGCGGACCGACACCAGCGCGGCGTTGAGCAGGAGCCCCAGCACCGCCAGGATGAAGAGGATGGCGAACTCTCCCGCGACGTCCATGCTGAAGTTCCTGCTCTGGATGAGCATGCCCAGGCCCGCCTCGGCCCCGACGAACTCGGCGACGATGGCCCCGACGAGCGAGAAGACCATCGCCACCTCCAGGCCCGCCATGATGAATGGCAGCGCGGACGGGAGGCGCAGCATGCGGAAGATCTGCAGCTCGCTCGCCGCCAGTGAGCGCATGAGGTCGACCCGGTCCTCGTCCGCGGACCGGAGTCCGGCGATGGTGTTCACCAGCAGCGGGAAGAACGAGATCAACGCTGCGCTGACCACCTTGGAGGTGAGGCCCAGCCCGAACCAGACCACCACCAGCGGTGCCAGCGCCACCTTGGGCATCGACTGGAACATGACGATGTACGGATAGAGGAAGTATTCGGTGCGGGGGCTGGCGGCGATCGCCGTGCCGACCACGAAGGCGACGACCGAGCCGAGGAGGAAACCGAGCAGCGTCTCGGCGAGGGTGATCCAGAGGTGCTGGAGGTAGATTCCGCTCACCGATCCGCGGTACAGCGCCGCCCCGACCTGGGAAGGCGGCGGCAGGATGAATGCGGGCACCCGCAGCGCGCGGACCGCGCCCTCCCAGACGGCCAGGGAGGCGATCAGCAGCAGGACGCGCAGCGACGCATTGCGGACCCCGTTCACGCCTCGATCCCTTTCGAGCTGAAATGAGCGCGGATGCGCCGGACGATGCCGCCGAACTCGGGCGCGGCCAGCAGGTCCAGGGAACGCGGCCGCGGGATCGCCACCGCGACCTCCTCCACGATCTGTCCCGGACGGGGCGTCATGATCAGCACCCGGTCGGCGAGGAAGACGGCCTCCGCGATGGAATGCGTGATGAACACCACCGTCTCGCGGCACTCCAGCCAGATCCGCTGCAACTCCAGGTTGAGGCTTTCGCGCGTCATGGCGTCGAGCGCGCCGAACGGTTCGTCCATGAGCAGCATCGCGGGGTTGTGGATGAGGCCTCGCGTGATGGCCACGCGCTGCTGCATTCCTCCGGAGAGCTCCCACGGATAGCGGTGCTCGAAGCCGCTCAGCCCCACCAGCGCGAGCAGCCCGAGCGCGCGGGAGCGGTTGTCCTCGCGGCCCAGCCGCTGCACGTCGACGGGGAGCAGGACGTTGTCGAGCACGGTCCGCCAGGGAAACAGCACCGGCGACTGGAAGACGACGCCGATGTCCCGGCGCGGGCCGGTGATGGGGACGCTGCGCAGGTTGACTTCGCCGCGCGTGGCGGGAAGCAGGCCGGCCAGGATCTTCAAGAGGGTCGACTTCCCGCAGCCCGAGGGGCCGACGATGGCGACGAACTCGCCTTCGCCGACGGTGAAGTCGATCCCGTCCAGGGCCAGCACGGTGCCCCGCGCCGTCCCGTACTCCTTGCGCAGGCCCTTCACGTGGATCACGTCGGCGGATCGGGCCATCGCGACTCCCCCGCCTGTACTTTATCACCCCGCGGGCTCTGTCCCCGCGGTCCGGACTGAGCTACACGTCACCGGATGGACCAACGCGAGCGCGCCCTGGCGGAGGCGTTCGACGGGCAGGCCGCGCGGTTCGAGCGAGCGCCGGTGCAGACCGACCCCGTCGCGCTGGGGCGGGTGGTGGAGTTCGCCCGATTGCAGCCCGACTCGCGGGTGCTGGACGCCGGCTGCGGCCCCGGGCTGGTCGCCGAGGCCTTGCTTGCCGCAGGGCACCGGGTGCACGGCGTGGACCTCGCGGGCGAGATGGTGCGCCGCGCGCGCGAGCGGTGCGCCCGGTTCGGCGACCGCGCGCGCTTCGAGCAGGGCTCGGTATCGGTGCTCGCCCTCCAGGAGCCATTCGACGCTGCAGTATCGCGATTCGTCGTCCACCACGCGCCCGATCCGGTGGCGTTCATCCGCGCGAAGGCCGAGCGGGTGCGCCCCGGCGGAGTGGTCCTGGCGAGCGATCACGTGACCGACCCGGACGGTCCCGCCGCGCGCTGGCACCAGGACATCGAGCGCGCCCGCGACCGCACGCACGAGAGGAACCTCACGCCGGGCGAGTTGGCCGACGCGTTCGGCCGCGCCGGCCTCTCCGACGTCCAGCTGGCCGAGGACGGGTTCGACCTGGACTTCGACGAGTGGTTCGACCGGGGGACGCCGGCCCTGCCGAAGGCGGAGGTACGCGCCCGCGTCCTCGCCGGAGGCGCGCGCGGATTCGACGTGCGCGCGCGTCCGGACGGAGGCATCACGATCCGCTGCATCCGGGTGCTGGTGCGGGGCGTCCGCTAGGTCCCCCCGATCGCCCTCCGGAGCGGCGCTCGCCGGCGCGAGGACGTCAATTGCCGAAGCAGCCCGCGCCCGGAGAGCTACGACGGGCCAGCCGCTCCGCCAGCCAGGCGCGCGCGGGTGCCGCCGCGACGCCCAGCTTCTCCAAGCCCGGAAAGACGACCTCTTCCAGCGTCCCCACGAAGATCTCGCGCTTGCGCGACCGCGGGAGCACGCCGTGACGGAGGAGGTCGTCCGGCGCCGCGTCGCGCTCGCCGGCGGCGAAGATGGCGCCGTCGAGGCCGCCCTCCAGCATCGAGGGCACCCAGGCGGCGAGGAACGCGACGTCGCGGACCGCCGCCTCGCGCGCGAGGTGCGCCCAGCCCATCCGCCCGTGGACGACTTCGTCTCTGGCGATCTCGTGGACCACCATCCGGACGCGAGGCTCCGCCGTGCCGGTCAGGAGGGTCGCCAGCGTGGCGACGCTCTCGGTTTCCGTGATGCAGCAAGCGGCAACGATCTCGTAGAGCACGGCGTCGCGCGCTGCGAAGCTTCGGGGAGCGATGGGCACGTCCACCGCCGTGCCGCCCGTCTGGCACCCGTACGCAGTGGCCAGTTCCGCGCAGAGCGTTGCGTGGCGATCCTCGTCGTCGGCTGCTCTCCGCAGCAAGTCTGTCACCGGCGAGGCGGGGTCGAACGCCGGGATGGCGGCGGCGAGGCGCACGAACCTGCTCGAGGCTTCGCGCTCGACGCGAGCGCGGAACGCCCAGGCCGCGCCGGCGAGGCGGCGCAACTCGTCCGTCACCAGCCGACGACTCCGCCGCCCGCGTCCGCTGCGGTTCCGGCGTCGGAATCCTGTGCCTTGGCGCTCCCGCCGTCGTCCGGCGAGCCTCCGTCGCGGCTATCGGGCTTCTTGTCGTCGGCAGCCTGGCCCTGCGCGGCGCTTCCGCACCCGGTAGCGGACCCGACCATCACGCCACCCAGCACGAGGAGCCGGAAAAGCTTCCTGAACAGCATGGTGCCCCCTTGGAAGGACATCGAGACTACGCGAGTCGGGTGGGAAAGGCACCCGCCGTCAGTAGGGTCTGCGGCCCACGAAGTTGCCGGGCGGCTCGTAATCGCAGACCCAGAAGTCCCACGAAGGAAACTGCGCTCCGAAGGGCGAGTTGGCCTGGCAAGTCCGGCGCGCGCAGCCGACCCGCTGCGTGTCGCGCCAGACCATCTGCGTGTAATGGCCACATTGCTTCCCGGGGGCGCAGCCATTGCTCGAGTAGTCGTAATCCTGCGCCTCGACCGCCCAGGCGGAGGCCGCGTCCGCGAGGGTCCACCGGTTTGCCGGGGCGCTGGCCGCGATGTTCTCGCCACGGTCGCCGCGTCCCGCGTTGTGCTGGTACACGCAGCGGTCCGCCCACGCCTGCGCCACGGCGGCGGCTTCCGAAGACCAGGTGAGCGGGGAAAGCGGCGGATTGGGCGCGGGTCGCGCGGTGCTCCGTACGGCGTTGTGCGCATCGAGCCATCCCTGCGCCTCCGCGGTAGGCGGCGTCTCGGGGGTCGCGCTGGCGCCGGCGTCGGGGTCGCCCGCAAGGCCAAGCCCGCACGCGCAGGCGAGAAGAGGGACGGCGATCCACCGGCCAAGGCGCATCGCGGAAAAACTAGCCATCGCGGCGCGGGGAATCGACCTCCTGCCCGGCCGGCGGCCGTCCGGGCCGTCCGGCGGACTGCGGGTCAGGCCGGGGACGGTGTTAGGCTTCGCCGCGGAGGTCGCAGATGGGGGTGCCGCTGCTGGCGGAGTTGAAGCGCAGGCGCGTCTTCCGCGCGCTGCTCGGCTACGCCATCGTGGCTTTCGCGGTCCTGCAGGTGATCGAGCCGATCATCCATGGCCTGCAGCTCCCCGACTGGACCCTCTCGTTCGTGGTGGTGGCGATCGGCGTCGGCTTTCCCGTGGCCCTCGCGCTGGCCTGGGTCTTCGACGTGTCCGCGAGCGGCATCGAGCGTACGCAGCCGGTGCCCACCGAAGCCGGTTCCCAGCCGTCGCCCGCTCTGTTCGCGCTGCTTGCGGCCGGCGTCGCGCTGGTGGGAGTCGCAGTGGTCGGCTGGCACTTCGCCTTCCGTCCCGCCGCGCGCCGGGCGGCCCCGGCGGCGTCGCTGCCCGCGGCGCCGTCCGTGGCCGTGCTGCCGTTCGTGAACATGAGCCGCGAGAAGGACGACGACTATTTCTCCGATGGGATCACCGAGGAGGTGATCAATGCTCTTGCCAACGTCGAAGGAGTTCGCGTCGTTTCGCGGACCTCCGCGTTCGCGTTCAAGGGCAAGAACTTGAGCGTGCGCAAGATCGGCGAAGAGCTCGCGGTCGCCACCGTCCTGGAAGGCAGCGTGCGCCGGCAGGGCAACGATGTGCGCATCGTCGCCCAGCTGATCAATGCGGCGGACGGGTACCACCTGTGGTCGAAGACGTACGACCGCACGCTCGAGAACGTCTTCGCGGTGGAGGACGAGCTGGCCCGCTCCATCACCGAGGCGCTCCGGCCCAGGCTGCTCAAGCAAGGTGCGCCGCTGGTGGGCCAGGCGACCTCGAGCACGGAGGCGCACGACCTGTATCTGCGCGGGCGCCACTTCTGGAACAAGCGCACGGCGGACGACCTGAAGCGAGCCAGCGCGCTCTTCCGGCAGGCGCTCGACGTCGACGCGGGGTATGCGCTCGCCCACGCCGGACTGGCGGACTCGTACGCGCTGCTGGCGGAGTACAGTCCCGCCCGCCCGGAGGAGGTGCTTCCGCAGGCGTCGGAGCATGCGCGCAAGGCCCTGGAGCTCGACCCGGCCCTCGCCGAGCCTCACGCGACCCTCGGGCTGATCGCGATGTCCGGGTACGACTGGCCCGCCGCCGAGCGCGAGTTCCAGCGCGCCATCGAGCTGCGTTCCGCGTATCCCACGGCGCACCATTGGTACGCGCTGCTGCTCTCCGGGCTGGGGCGGTCCGCGGAGGCGCGCGCCGAAGCGGAGCGCGCGCTGCAGCTCGATCCCGCCTCGGTGATCGTGAACAACATGCAGGGCGTGGTGTCCTATTTGGCGCGCGATTACGAGCGTGCGATCGAGTCATTTCGCAGGACGCTCGAGCTGGAGCCGGCGTTCGCGACGGCGCGCGCCTTCCTCGCCTGCGCGTATCTCGGCGCGGGCAAGAACCCGGAGGCGCTCGCGCAGCTCGTCCCGCTGAGCGACACCGAGAGCGAGCACACCGCACTGCGCGCTTGGGTCCTGTGGACCGCCGGCGAACGCGAGGCGGCGCAGCGGCTGGCGCGGGAACTCGTGGCACGCTCGGGGCCGGGCCAGCTCCGGCTGGGCATCCAGGCCGCGCTGCATGGGCTTCTGGGCGATCGGGATCGCGCCTTCGCGCTGCTCGACCGCGCCTACGCCGAGAAGGACTGGTCGCTGCGCGATTTGAAGGTCAGCCCGGTCTGGGACCCGCTGCGCGGCGACCCGCGGTTCCCGAACTTGCTGAAGAAGCTCAAGCTGGACTCGCTGGCGCCCACTTCACTTCCAGGCGCCCGAGGCGCACCGTAGCGGAATGTCGAAGGCGTTCACGCGCGAGGACGACTCGATTGCGCCCGGCCCCGAGGCCCCGGCCCCGCGACTCGCTCCAGGCGAAGTGCGCTACGTGACTCCGGAGGGATTCCGGGCGCTGCAGCGCGAGCTCGACCTGCAGGACCCGTCGTCTCGCCGCGCGAAGATGCTCTCCGCGACGCTCCCGCTCCTCACCGTGCACGCGCCGCGCTGCGAAGGCCGCGCCGTGTTCGGCTGCTGGGTAGTGCTCCGGGACGAGTCCGGCGGGGAGACCTCGTGGCGCATCGTCGGACCGGACGAGGCGGATGCGAGGGAACATCGGCTCAGCGTCGCTTCGCCGCTCGCGCGGGAGCTGCTCGGCAAGCAGGCGGGCGACTCGGTCTCCATCGAGCTTCCCCGAGGCGCCGCCGAGTTCGAGATCGTCGCGATCGGCGCGAGCGACCCGGCGACGCGGTGACCGGGCGGAGCCTGCGCGCAATTGTTCCTCCCGTCGTCATTCGCGCGCCCGGCCGGTGGCGCGCAGCCGCGTGCTTGCGGTACACCCGGGCGGTGTAGCAAGGGGGAAACCGCGATGCCCGGCCGGAGACGGCCACGATGACCAGGGATCTCGCCCTGTGGTTCCTCTTGTGCCTGTTCGGGCTGGTGGCCACCTTCGCCGTCGCCGCCTTGCGCCGCTCGCTGCGCAAGCGCGCCGACGAGCAGCTTCACTTCCAGTCCCAGATCCTCGCGCAGGTGAATGACGCGGTGGTGGCGATCGATCGGGACATGCGCGTCATCTATTGGGGACGCGGCGCCGAGGCGCTCTACGGGATCCCGGCCCGCGAAGCCCTGGGAAAGCCGGTCCGGGACCTCTATCAGCGGCGCTGGCCTACGCCCGGCGGGGCCGCCGAGTACGAGAGAGCCATCACCGAGCGCGGCGCGTTCCGCGGCGAGCTGATCCATGTGCTGCGTTCCGGCCGCGAGATCTACGTCGAGTCGAGCGCCGCCGTGCTCAAGGATGCGGAGGGTCGCGAGCTGGGCCGGCTGGGCGTGGTCCGGGACATCACCGACCGCAAGCGCGCCGAGCGGGAGACGGCCGCCAGCGAGTCGCGGCTGCGGGTCGCGCTGGGCAACATCGACATGGCGGTCTTCACCCAGGATCGCGATCTGCGCTACACCTGGGTGTTCCAGCCGCACCTGGTCCCTCCGGAAGGCGTCGTCGGCAGGACGGACCTGGACATGCTCGAGCAGCTGCGGCTCCCGGCGATCGAGAAAGTCATCGCCGCGAAACGGCGCGTCCTGCAGACTGGCGTCGGCTTGCGCACCGAGATCCGCTTCGGCGAGGGCGCGGAAGCGCGCTGGTACGACCTCGCGATCGAGCCGATTCGCGACCAATGGGGCGCCGTGGTCGGGGTCACCGCGGCATCGCTCAACGTCACCGAGCGCAAGCGCGCCGAGGAGGGCGTGCGCGAATCGCGCAAGGAGCTGCGGGCGCTCACCGCCAGGCTGCAATCGATCCGCGAGGAGGAGCAGACGCGCATCGCGCGGGACCTGCACGACGAGCTGGGACAGCTCTTGACCGCGCTGAAGATGGGTCTGCGGTCCCTGGAGGCGACCGTCGGATCGATCGATCCGGAGAACGTGAATGGCGTGCTGGACCGCGTGGTGGCCGCCTCGGAGACGGTGGACCAGACGCTCACCACCATCCGGCGCATCGCCACCGAGCTGCGCCCCGGCTCCCTCGATCGCCTGGGCCTGGTGCCCGCGCTGCGCCAGGAGATCCGCCGCTTCGAGGAACGGACGGGGATCCCCTGCGAGGCGTCCCTGCCCGATCTGATGCCGGAGCTGGATCCGGAGGTCGCGACCGCTCTGTACCGTATCTGCCAGGAAGCGATGACCAACGTGCACCGCCATGCCACTGCCTCGAGGGTCGCCGTCCGGCTGCAGATGGAGTCGAGCTCGATCACGCTCCAGGTCGAGGACGACGGCCGCGGATTCGAACCCGCGGTGGCGGGCAGTCCGCAGGCGCTCGGACTCCTGGGAATGGTGGAACGGGCGGAGGGTCTGGACGGGCACGTCCATTTCCAGCGGGCCGACGGACACGGCACCGTGGTCACCGCCTCCATCCCGCTCGCCGCCGCGCGGCCGGTCGGCGATCAGCGCTCCGCGGGAGCCGCTCCATGACGAGCTTCTTGATCGTCGACGATCACGCGGTCGTCCGGCGCGGGCTCCACCAGATCCTCCGCGAGTCGTTCCGCGATGCGAAGTTCGGCGACGCAAGCTCCGCCGCCGAGGCGCTGGAGCTCGCCGGCCAGGAGCGGTGGGACATCGCGCTCATCGACCTGAACTTGAAGGGAAGGGACGGCCTGTCGCTGCTCGAGGAGATCAAGCGCGTGTATCCCGCGCTACCAGCGCTGGTGCTGAGCGCGTATCCCGAGGAGGAGTTCGCGGTGCGCTGCCTGCGGCTGGGCGCGAGCGGCTACGTCACCAAGGACAGCGCGCCCGACGAGCTCGCGTCCGCCGTGCGGAAGACGATCTCCGGGGGAAAGTACGTCACTGCCGCGCTGGCCGAGAAGCTCGCCGGCATCGTCGCGGCCGACGTCGGCGTCGCCGCGCACGAGTCGCTCTCCAACCGCGAGATGCAAGTCTTGCAGCAGGTCGCGAGCGGCCGCTCCCTGAAGCAGATCGCCGTCGAGCTGAACCTGTCGGAGAAGACCGTGGCGACGTATCGCGCCCGGATCGCGGAGAAACTCCAGATCTCCTCCAACGTCGAGCTCACGCGATACGCATTGATCCACAAACTCGTGCAGTAGTGTCCGTAGGCGGATCCCCTTACCGATCCGCATCCTGCTGCAGCATCGGTCAGCGGCGACGCGCGACGATCCTCTGTGGATCGGGCATCTTCTCGACCGTCACCGTGACCGTTTGCAGCTGGCCGTCGCGGACGATCTTCAGCTCTGCCGTGCTTCCCGGCTTCAGGTTCGCGACCAGTCGCGGGAGCCGGTTGCTGTCGTCGATGGGCCGGCCCTGGATGGCGACGAGGATGTCGCCCGGCTTGACGCCGGCCTTCCCGGCCGGCCCGTCCGGATCGACCGCCACCACCAGCGCTCCCTTGGCTCCCGCATTGGCCGGGACCATCTGCGGCGACGTCGGGCGGACCGCGACGCCCAGCCATCCGCGCGTGATGCGGCCCTCCTCCTTCAGCTGCGGCAACAGCTCCTTGGCCAGGTTGATGGGGATGGCGAAGCCCACCCCTTGCGCCTGCGCGATGATCGCCGTGTTGATGCCGACCACTTCCCCGCGAAGCCCGAAGAGCGGGCCGCCCGAGTTCCCCGGGTTGATGGCGGCGTCGGTCTGGAGGAAGTCGTCGTACGGTCCCGCGATGACGCGGCCCTTCGCGCTGATGATGCCCGCGGTCACCGTCCCCTCGAGACCGAACGGATTGCCGATGGCGATCACCCAGTCGCCGACCCTCGCCGCGTCGGAATCGCCCAGCGTCGCCGCTGCGAGCTCCTTTTGCGGCACGACCTTCACCACCGCCAGGTCGGTGAGCGGATCGCGTCCGCGGACCTTCGCGGGAAACTCCTCTCCCGTGTTGGTCGTCACCTTGACGCTACGCGCGTTCTCCACCACGTGGTTGTTGGTGAGGATGAACCCGTCCGGGCTGATCACGACTCCCGAGCCGGCCGCCTGGATCGCCGGAGGCGGCATGCCGGGGCGGCGGAAGAAGTACTCCCACGGGGTGCCCTCGTAGGGCGAGGGGACGTTGGGGTCGGCCTTGATCACCACCTGGATGTTGACCACCGCGGGCTCGAGCCGGTTGGCGAGATCGGCGAAGGACGGCAAGGTCACGGCCGGCGTCTGCGTGGGTGGGATGGTGCCGCGGTCCGCGGTCTGCTGCTCGGGAACGGATGCGGGCGCGGACTGGCTGGCGGAAACCTGGGCGATGGTGCCATCGCTCCCGGACCCGGAGGTCGAGGCGCCGCCCGCTCCCGTGCTGCCCCGATTGCAGCCCGCGAAGGCAAGGAATGGAAGAACGGCGAGGGACTGGAAGGTTGCGCGCATGTGTTTTCCCCGGGGCGACGTTAGGTCGCATGCGTGCGGCCCGCGATACCGTCTCACTCGCACCGCAGCGCGGCCATCGGATCGATCCGGGTAGCTCTCCGGGCGGGCAGCCAACAGGCGACGAGCGCGGACGCCGCGAGCACGGCCGCCACCGCACCGAAGGTGGCGGGGTCGGATGGGCTCACCTCGTAAAGCGCGCTCGAAAGGAGCCTGGAGAGCATCCACGCCCCGGCGATCCCGAGAAGGAGCCCCGCGGCGACGAGTCCGAATCCCTGTCCGACGACCAGCCGCAAGACGTCCGACGGCCGCGCGCCGAGCGCCATGCGCAAGCCGATTTCTCCGGTGCGCTGACCGACCGTGTAGGCCATCACCCCGTAGAGGCCGAGCGCGGCGAGCAGCAGCCCCGCCGCGGCGAGCGTGGCGATCAGGACGGCGCTGAACCGATCGGCGATCAGCACGTCGGCCAGTTGCTCCCGCAGCGGCATCACTGCGCCGATGGGCTGCTCCGCGTCGATGGCGCGCACCGCCGTGCGGACCGCTGCCGCGAGGCCCCCTGGGTCGCCGTTCGTGCGCACGACGAGCTCGAGCGGCAGCGTCACCGGAGGAGCGAACGTCTGCTGGGCATACGGCAGGTACCAGACCGGCCGGCGCACGCGGAAGTTGAACCGGTCCTCCTTCACGTCGCGCACGACGCCGACCACCGTCATCCACGGCCCGCGCTCGCCTGCGCGCACGCGCCGCACCCGCTTGCCGAGCGCGTCTTCGGAAGGCCACGCCTGCCGCCCCAGCTCCTCGCTCACCACCGCGACCGGCAGGCTGCCCTCGCGATCTCCGTCGTCGAGCAGCCGCCCCGCGACCAGTTTGACCCCGAGCGCCGCCGGGTACCCCGGGCTGACCAGGCGGTGCGCCGTGATCGGCACTTGCGACGGATCGGTGCGGGGGCGTCCCTCGGCCTCGAAGATCGAATCCAGCGTGGTCCCGCGTTGCATCGGCACGTTCGTGGTCGCGCCGGCGGCAACGACCCGCGGAAGCGCTCGGACGCGCGACAGGACCTCTTCGATGAAGCGGGCGCGCTTCGGCAACGTCGGGTACCGGACCGGCGAAAGCGGCAGCTCGATCATCACCAGTCCATCGGCACGAAAGCCCAGGTCGACGTCCTGCAGGCGCTGGAAAGACCGCACCAGGAGCCCGCCGCCGACCAGGAGCGCAGCGGCGATCGCGACTTCCGCGACCACCAACGCGGCGAGGACCCGCCTGCCTCCGCCGCCGCTCGCGGCGCGCTGATCCCGCTGCCGGAGCACCGAGATGAGTCCGGTCGAACGCGCGATTTTCAGCGCCGGAATCATCCCGGAGACCGCTCCGGTCAGGACTGTCACGGCGAGCGAAAACGCGAGCACCCGACCGTCGATCCGGAAATCGGTGAGCACCGAGCCGAGGGCCGAAGCCTGGATCGGATTGAGGGCGGCGAGAAGGGGCCTCGCCCAGTACGCGAGCAGCACCCCGGCGGCGCCGCCGAGGAGGGCGAGCAGCAGGCTTTCGGTGAGGAGCTGCCGGACGAGGCGGCCTTGCGCGGCGCCCAGCGAGCGCCGGATGGCGATCTCTCCTTCGCGCGCCACTCCACGGGCGAGAAGCAGGCTGGCCACGTTGGCGCAGCAGATGAGGAGGAGGAACCCGACGGCGACGGTGAGGACCCCCAGCGACCGCTTCGCCCTGCCGTCGATGTCCGCGAGCAGCTGCTGCCGGAGCGGGACGATCCCGTAGGACCAGCCGCGGCGGATCTGCGGGTGCTCCTGCTCCAGCCGGCGCGCGAGCGTCTTCAGCTCGGCATCGGCGTCTTGCAGCCGCACGCCGGCCTTCAGGCGCGCGACGAGCTCGTGCCCGGTCGCGGCGCGGTCGGCGAGAGGGAGCGACTCGAAACCGACCTGCATCGGGATCCAGACTTCGGCCGAATACGGGACGTCGAACCCCGCGGGCAGCACGCCGACGATGGAGTGCGGCCGGCCCTCCAGGTCCAGGGTACGACCGATCACGTCGCGGGCGCCGCCGAAGTGGCGATGCCACAGCTCGTCGCTGACGAGCGCGACGGCGGGTCCGCCGGGGCGGTCCTCGTCATCGGCGAAGAGCCGGCCGAGCGCGGGCCGGACCCCCAGCGTACCCAGATACGACGCGGTGACGGCGGCGCCGTTCAGCCGCTCGGGCTCGATCCGGCCGGTCAGGTTGAACTGGCGCTGGGTAGCGAGCCCGGTGCTCGCGAACGAATGCGCCTGGTCGCGGTACAGAGCGTAATCGAGGAACGAGGTACCGAAAGGATCGAAGCCTTCGCGCAGAGCCATGCCGTACACGACGTGATCCACGTCGGCGATCGGCAGCGGGCGCAGCAGCAGCGCATTCACCGCGCTGAAGATGGCCGTGTTCGCGCCCACCCCGAGCCCGAGCGTGAGCACCGCGACGACCGCGAAGCCGGGCCGGGCGCGCAGCATCCGCCAGCCGTACCGCAGGTCCCGGAAGAGGTCGCCCACCGCCCGCTCCTTTCGACCGACGCTCGCCGCAGTTGCACATCAAGCGGCGTGCCAGGGTCCCCGCCGGCGGAAAACGCTGGCGTGACCGGGATGTACGCGCGCCCGCGCTCACCCGGGTGAGCGCCTGCGGGACTGGCCATCCCGGATCCGGGCGCCAACGCCGGGCGACCCACCTGTGGACAGCCACGCGGCCGGCCGGTTGACGCAGCCCCCCGGCGGTACTACATGCAGCGCACTGCTCGGAGCAGTCTCGCGGCGAGTTGCCGCTTGTACACGAAAGAAGTTTCCGCGAATGGCGACCGGTACAGTGAAGTGGTTCAATGACGCGAAGGGCTTTGGATTCATCACCCCGGACGGCGGCGGCAAGGACGTGTTCGTCCACCACACTGCCATCCAGGCGGAGGGCTTCCGCAGCCTCGCCGAGGGCGAGAAGGTGGAGTTCGAGCTGCAGCAGGGCCCCAAGGGCCCGCAGGCGGCAAACGTCCGCAAGGCCGGCTGAACACCCTCCACCAAGGGGTCCCTTCAGTGACGCTCAGCGGGCGCCCCTTCCTGTCGTGCGCGAGGAGAGCCATTCCTCGCGGGTGAGCTCGAAGCGGCGGTCGAGCCCGCCGTAGGGACCGGGATGGAGTCCCGTGTCTCGCATACCCGCCTTGCGCAGCACGGCGGCGGACGCGCCGTTCTCGACGTCGGTGAAGGCCTGCAGCTCGGGAAGGGTAAGGTCCGCGAATGCGTGCGCCACCAGGGCGCACGCCACCTGGGTCGCGAGGCCGCGCCCCCAGGCGGGCCGCGCCAGCATGAACCCCAGCTCGACCGGCGCGCCTTCCCGGCGGATCATGAGCACGGCCCCACCTACCCGCTCGCCCGTGGCGTGCTCGCGTAACACCCAGTAGCCGAACGGCAGGCGTTCGCCGTGCGCGAGCAGCCAGTCGAGGTTGCGGCGCGACTCTTCCTCCGTGCGCGGGCCGCGCCCGATGTAGCGCATCACCTCCGCGTCAGCGTAGAGCGCGAACAGCCAAGCGAAGTCCTCTCGCGCGAGCGGGTCGAGGAGGACGCATTCGGTCCGCAAGCGATCCATTGCCGCCTTGTCCTACCGCGCGCGAGAGCGGAACGGAAACAGCGGCCACGCCCGGCACGCTGTCGCGTGCTAGGCTGCATGTCCCGCATGGCGACGCGCCTCCACACCTGCATGCTCTGCGAGGCCGTCTGCGGCCTCGCGGTCGAGCTGGACGGCGCCAAGCTGAAGAGCATCCGCGGCGATGCCGACGATCCCTTCAGCCGCGGGCACATCTGCCCGAAGGCGGCAGCGATCGGCGACGTGCAGGGAGATCCCGACCGCATCCGCGAGCCGCAGCGGCGCGAAGGCGGCCGCTGGCGATCGGTGTCCTGGAAGGAGGCGTTGGACGAGGCCGGGGAGCGGCTGGCGGCGGTCCAGCGCAAGCATGGCAGGAGCGCCGTGGCGCTCTATATCGGAAACCCGAGCGTCCACTCCTACTCGGCCATGCTCGGCGTTCCGTTCTTGTCCCGCGCGCTCGGATCGCGTGCGCGCTTCTCCGCCACCTCGGTCGACCAGCTTCCGCACATGCTCGCCGCGCTGGAGATGTTCGGCCACCAGCTCCTCCTGCCGGTGCCCGACGTCGACCGCACCAGCTTCTTCCTCATGCTCGGCGCCAACCCGCGCGCGTCGAACGGCAGCCTGATGACCGCCGGCGGCATCTCGCGCCGCCTCGACGAGCTGCGGCAGCGGGGCGGGAAGGTGGTGGTGGTCGATCCCCGCCGCACCGAAACGGCAGCCGCCGCGGACCAGCACCTGCCCATCCGCCCCGGGACCGACGCGCTGCTCTTGCTGGCGATGTTGCAGGTGCTCTTCGAGGACGGTCGCGCGGACCTGCGGCACCTGGCCGCTTTCTCGGACGGCCTTCCCCTCCTGCGCGAGGCGGCCGCGCGATTTCCGCCGGAGCGGGTTGCGGATCGCACGGGCATCTCCGCGGACGCGATCCGCGAGCTGGCGCGCGCCTTCGCCACCGCGCAGTCGGCGGTCGCCTACGGACGGGTCGGGGCGTCCACCCAGGAGTTCGGCGGCCTCACGGCGTGGCTCGTCGTCGCGCTCAATGCGGTGACCGGCAACCTCGACCGCGAGGGTGGGTTCATGTTCACCAGCCCGGCCGCCGACCTGGTCGGCGTTTCCGCGCGGACGGGCGACCGCGGGCATTTCGCCGCCTGGCGCAGCCGCGTGCGCGGCCTGCCGGAGTTCGGCGGCGAATTGCCCGCCGCCACGCTCGCCGAGGAGATCGACACCGAAGGCGGCGGCCGCATCCGCGCGCTCGTCACCTTCGCCGGCAATCCGGTGCTCTCGACCCCCAACGGCGCGCGCCTGGACCGGGCGCTCTCCGGGCTCGAGTACATGGTGTCGATCGACGTCTACCGCAACGAGACCACCCGGCACGCGGACCTGATCCTGCCGACCAGCTTCGGCTTCGAGCGGGATCACTACGATCTGGTCTTCTACGTGCTCTCGGTGCGCAACGCCGCCCGTTACGTGGAGGCGCTGGTCCCCCCGCCGCCGGGAGTGCGCGACGATTTCGCGGTCCTGCTCGACCTGGCGCTGAGCCTTCGTCGCCATGGCGGCGGACGCCGCGGGCGGGCGCTGGGCGCGGTACTGCGCGCGGCGCGGATGCTCGGCGAGCGGCGGCTCCTCGACCTGATGCTCCGCTTCGGCCCACACCGGCTCTCGTTGCGGAAGCTTCGACGGAAGCCGCACGGGATCGATCTCGGCCCGCTGCGGCCGCAGTTGCCGGCCCGTCTCGGCACACCGGGAAAGAGGGTGCAGCTCGCGCCTCCGATCTTCCTGCGCGACCTGGAGCGGCTGGAGGCGAGCCTCGCCCAGTGTCGGGCGGATCTGGTGCTCATCGGACGCCGCGCATTGCGCAGCAACAATTCCTGGATGCACAACAGCCTGCGCCTCGTGAAGGGTCCGCCGGGGTGCGTGCTGCTCATGCACCCGGACGACGCGGCGGCCCGGGGCCTGACCTCCGGCGCGCGAGCCCGGGTGGCGTCGCGCGTGGGCAGTATCGAGGTGCCGGTGGGCGTCACCTCCGATGTCGCGCGCGGAGTGGTCAGCCTGCCGCACGGGTGGGGACACACGCGCGAAGGCGCGGCGCTCGGCGTCGCGGCGGCGCACGCTGGCGCCAGCCTGAACGACCTCACCGACGAGCAGTCGGTCGACGCGCTCTCCGGGAACGCGGCCTTCAGCGGCGTCCCCGTCGACGTGACACCGGCCAGGATCGACTGATGGAGCGCAAGAACCGCCAATGGCTGCTCGCGCGCCGTCCGGCGGGCATGATTGCGCCTGAAGACTTCGAATGGGTGGAGGGTCCCGTACCATCGCCGGCCGACGGCGAGGTGCTGGTGCGCAACCAGTGGCTCTCGTGCGATCCGGCGCAGCGCGGATGGTTCGCCGGCGACACGTACCTCCCCGCTGTGAAGATCGGCGAGGTGGTGCGCTCGTTCGCGGTGGGAACGGTGGTCGAATCGCGGAATGCGACGTTCAAGGCCGGCCAGCTCGTGCAGGGCCTCTTCGGCTGGCAGGACTACGCCTGCGCGCGGCCGGGCACCCTGTCCGCTCCGGCGCCAGTGCTCGAGGGCGTACCTGTCCAGACCGCGATGAGCGCGCTGGGACCGACCGGCATCACGGCGTACTTCGGGCTCCTCGACGTCGGACGCCCGAAGGTCGGCGAGACGGTGGTCATCTCCGGCGCCGCGGGGGCGACGGGGTCGGCGGCGGGGCAGATCGCGAAGATCCAGGGCTGCCGCGTGATCGGCATCGCGGGCGGTGCCGAGAAGTGCCGAGCGCTGGTGGAGGAGTACGGGTTCGACGGGGCAGTCGACTACAAGACCGACAAGGTGGGGAAGAGGCTGCGCGAGCTGTGCCCGAATGGCATCGACATCTTTTTCGACAACGTCGGCGGAGAGATCCTCGACGCCGCCCTGGCGCGGCTCGCCATGCGCGGCCGCGTCGTGCTCTGCGGCGGGATCGCGCACTACAACGACGCTGCGCCGGTGCCCGGCCCGAAGAACTATCTCAACCTCGTGGTGCAGCGCGGGCGCATGGAAGGGTTCATCGTCCTCGACTACTTCCCGCGCGCCGCCGAGGCGATCGCCGCCATCTCGCGGTGGATGAAAGAAGGACGCTTCAAGGATCGCGTCGACGTGCAGGAGGGACTCGAAAACGCTCCCGCCACGCTGGCCCGGCTCTTCAAGGGCGAAAACCGCGGCAAGCAGCTGCTGCGCATCGCAGACGCGCCCTGAGGCCCGCGCGTCCACCGGGCGGGCGAGCGCCCCCCCGGCGTCGCTTGCCGCGATCTTTCCGGATGCCCACGGTTCTCGGAACCGACTCCCAGAGGGCGTGCCGATGACGTTCGTACCGAGCAAGCTGAGGATGATCCCGGCGCTCGCGGGCGCCGCGCTGCTCATCACCACCGCCGCTCCCGCGCGCGCCGAAGATGCGAAAGCGCAGCAGGGCTCGGCCGAGCAACAGCCGCCGGAGAAGCATCACAGCAAGGCAAAGGGAGCGCTGGTGGGCGGCGCCGGCGGCGCGGTCGTCGGCGGAAAGAAGGGCGCTGCCGTCGGCGCGGCGGGTGGCGCGCTCTACCAGCACCACAAGAACAAGAAGGCCGAGAAGAAGCAGGCCAAGCAGCAGGAGAAATAAGTCGGGTTCAGCGCGCGGCGCCCGCCGCCAGCGCCGTGCTCCAGGCGGGATCGCGCTGCGCCTCGGACAGGGCGCGCGGCGGCGCAGGCGAGGCGGCGCGCTCGCGCAACGAGAGTTGCCACCAGCCGACGTCGTGCCAGGCGCCGAGCTTGTACCCGACGCCCGGGTACACGCCGATGCGGCGGAAACCGAGCGACTCGTGCAGCGCGACGCTTCCCGCGTTGGGCAGCGTGATGCCGGCATGGGCGGCGTGGAATCCCTGCAGGCGGAGCAGCGCGAACAGCGAGGTGTACAGAGCGCGGCCGATGCCACGATGGCGGTGGGCCTCGTCGACGTAGACGCTCACGTCGACGGACCACTGGTACGCCGCCCTCTCGCGATGCCGCGAGGCATAGGCGTATCCCGCGACCCGGCCCTCGCCGTCCTCGTGGACCAGCCAGGGCGCGATCGAGAGCGTGGTGGCGATGCGCCGCTCGATCTCGACGGCGGGCGGAGGATCCACCTCGAAGGAGATTGCCGTGTCCTCGACGACCGGCCGGTAGATCCGCGCGATGGCGTCGGCGTCCGCGGCGGTGGAGAGCCGGATCATGATGCAGCCTCCTGCCGGCGAGCGTAACCGTTCGCCAGAAGCACGACCAGCGCCGGCACAGAGGGTCGGGCAGCCGGTGCTGGCCGGGGCGCAGGAGCACTGACGACACCCCTGGCGTGAAGGCGCGCCTGGAGTTAGGGTTACCGGCCCGACCGAACAGGAGGGTCGTTCCCATGGCATTGCGTATCGGAGACGAGGCGCCCAACTTCACCGCCCAGACCACCGAGGGCCCCATCGACTTCCACCAGTGGATCGGCAACCAGTGGGCCGTCCTCTTCTCGCATCCCAAGGACTTCACGCCGGTCTGCACCACCGAGCTCGGGTACATGGCGCGCATCAAGCCCGAGTTCGACAAGCGCAACACGAAGATCATCGGCCTCAGCGTCGATTCGGTGGACGACCACAAGAAGTGGTCGAAGGACATCCAGGAAACGCAGGGCACCGCGCCCAACTACCCGATGATCGGAGACGCCGACCTCAAGGTCGCCAAGCTCTACGACATGCTTCCGGCGGGCGTCTCCGGCGACGCGAAGGGACGCACGCCCGCCGACAACGCCACCGTGCGGGCGGTGTTCATCATCGGTCCCGACAAGAAGATCAAGCTCATCCTGATGTACCCGATGACCACCGGCCGCAACTTCGACGAGGTGCTGCGCGTCCTCGACTCGATGCAGCTCACCGCGAAGCACAAGGTGGCGACGCCCGCCAACTGGAAGCAGGGCCAGGACGTGATCATCGCGGGTTCAGTCAGCGACGAGGACGCGAAGAAGCAGTTCCCCCAGGGCTGGAAGGCGCCCAAGCCCTACCTTCGCATCACGCAGCAGCCGAAGTAGCGCGTCGGCAGGAAGGTCCACGCCTCGGTCGGCACGTCCTGTCGTCGACCCGACGCGACATGGGTGTCCGCTCCGCACCCGAGAACGCACGAGCTCGTCAGGAGCGGTCGGGCTGCAGCTTCTCGTAGCCGATGATCGCCTTCTGCAGCGGCTCCGGCCAGGGCGCCGATCGGCGGGTCCCCGGATCGGCGTTGACGTAGATCAGCTCCCCGCTGGTCAGCTGCTCGGCTCCGCGGAAGATGCCGAGCCGGAACTGCATCGAGGAGCGCCCGATGCGCGCGACGCGGCAGCCGATGTCGAGCACGTCGTCGTAGGTCGCCGACGAGTGGTACTCGGCCGTCGCCTTGACCGCGTAGATGTCGGTGCCGAACCTGTCGACGATGTCCTGGGGGTAGTTGAACCCGATCGCGCGCCAGTACTCCGAGACGGCCACGTCGAAGTAGAGGAAGTAATGGCCGTTGAAGACCACGTCCTGGCGGTCGACCTCCGCCCAGCGCACCCGCAGCGTGTGGAAGAAGGTGAAGTCGTCGCGTGTCACGTGGTCCCAGTATACGGATTCCGGAATTCGAGAGGGGTCGCCTGGACGCGCCCCCCGCTTTTTGGCAGCATCGGCAGGTTTCGAAGACCGCGTACAGATCACAGAGGAGGTCGCATGCTGCGTTTCATCGCGCTAGCGGCTGCCGCAGCCTTGGCTGCGCCGGCGGCCTGGGCACAGGACTCGATCAAGATCGCCATCCTCGGCCCGATGGCGTTCGCGCAAGGCGAGAACCACTGGGCAGGCGCCGAGCTCGCGCGCGACGAGATCAACAAGGCGGGCGGTATCTCGGTTGCTGGCAAGAAGAAGCAGATCGAGCTCGTCCGCGTGGATACCAACGAGATCCAGTCCGTGACCGACGCCACCAATGCGATGGAGCGGGCCATCACCCGGGACAAGGCGGACTTCGTCATCGGCGGGTTCCGCTCGGAGGCAGTGCTCGCGATGCAGGAAGTCGCGATGGACAACAAGAAGCTCTTCCTGGGCGTGGGCGCGGCGGACGCCAAGCTCGGCGCCAACGTGGAGAAGGACTACAACCGGTACAAGTACTGGTTCCGCGTTTTGCCGCTCAACTCGCCGGACCTCGGCAAGACCATCTTCACGGTGCTGGGCAGCATCGCCGGGCAGATCCGCACCAGCCTCGACAAGGAGACGCCCAAGGTGGCAATCCTGGCCGAGAAGGTCCTCTGGACGCAGGCCATCGTCGCCGCCGCGCAGGCGAACCTGCCCAAGATGAAGATGGAGGTGGTCGGTCTGTGGCAGCCCTCGCCGACCGCGACCGACGTCACCGCCGAGCTGGCCGCCATCGAGCGGGCGGGCGCGGACATCGTCTTCACCGCCCTCTCCGGCCCGGTCGGGATCGTCGTCGGGCGGCAGATGGGCGAGCGGAACCTGAAGGCCATCGCGTTCGGCATCAACGTGGAGGCGCAGAAGGACGGCTTCTGGCAGGCGACGGCCGCGAAGGGCAATTTCGTCGCCACGCTGGACACGTACTCGGAAGTGGAGCTGACGCCGAAAACCGTCGCGTTCGTGAAAGCGTTCAAGGCCCGCTTCCACAAGGCGCCGACCTACACGGCCGCGACCTACGACGCCATCACTCTCTTGAAGGAATCCATCGAAAAAGCCGGCTCCGCCGATCCGGACAAGCTGGTGCCCGTTCTCGAGCAGACGAGCTCCGTCGGCACCGCCGCCCACCTCGAGTTCACCAAGACCCACGATCCCGTCTGGGGCATCGGGAAGAGCTCCGGCATCGCGGTCCAGTGGCAGGACGGCGAAAAGGTCCCCTTCTGGCCGCCACAGGTCAAAGGGATGAAGGCGTTCAAGCTCCCCGGCGCGCGCCAGGCCAAGGCCGAACCGGCGAAGTGATCGCACGGCGGCCCGCGCGCCCTCCCCGGTGCGCGGGCCACCTCGAGCCATGCTGCAGGACATCCTCATCACCGGGCTCGTGAACGGCGGCGTCTACGCGCTGCTGGCGATGGGGTTCTCGCTCATTTTCGGAGTCGCGCGGATCGTCAACGTCGCGCACACCGCCTTCTACATGCTCGCGGCGTACTGCCTCTACACGCTGCTCACCTACACGGGGATGGGAATGGGGCTCGCCGCGCTCGCGTCGGTGGCCGCGGTGACCGCGCTGTCGCTGTTCTGCTACCGCCTGTTCATCGAGCCGGTCCGGCAGCACGAATCGGCCGTGCTCATCGCGACCATCGCGCTCGGTCTCATCTTCCAGGAGCTGATGCTGCGCGCGTTCGGCGGCCACTACCTGGGCATCCCCAACGCCGTGGAGGGGGGCGTCGTCTTCCTGGGCGTGAGCGTCCCCTACCAGCGGCTGCTCATCCTGCTCATCGCGGGAGCCTCGCTTGCCACCGTCTGGTTCGTCCTGCACCGGACGCGGCTCGGGCTGGCCATCCGCGCCACCGCCAACGACCTCGAGGTGGCGAATCTGATGGGCATGGACGTGCGCAACGTGGCGATGGCGACGATGGCGATCTCG